>JANXTX010000044.1 GCA_025352165.1 Caulobacteraceae bacterium
AGGCTTGCACCGCTCCAATTACACCTATGCTCCGGAAGCGGGAAAAGCCTGGGACCTGAAGCCCGAAAGCGAATGGGTGTGGACCCCGGTTGAGCCGCTCGTCTCCGAAGAGGCCTGGGATCGTTGCATCGCCATTCTGAACGCGACACGTGTTTCAAGGCCCGCCAAGAAATCCCCCAACCTCTTTGCCGGGTACGCCTTCTGCCAGTGCGGCGGACCGATGTACGTCAAAACCAAATCGACGAAATACGACTGCCAAAAGTGCCACACCAAGATCCCGGTCGAGGACCTTGAAGCCGTCTATCGCGATCAGCTATCCGGCTTCCTGCTTTCAGCCGACGACATAGACGCACATCGTCACGCGGCCGAGGAAGCGATGCGCGAAAAGGCGCAGCTCATCGAGCGCGCAGAAGCCGAGCTCAGAAAGAATTCCACCGACGAGGACGAACTGTTTCGCCTCTATCACGAAGGCGCGCTCACGACTCAGGATTTCGGGCGCAAGCATCGTCCCTTGTCCGAACGAAGGGTCCAGCTTGAGGACGAAATTCCACGCCTCCAGGCGGAACTGGACATCCTCCGCATTGGATCGCTTTCACAAGAGGCTACGCTTGAAGAAGCGAGAGACCTCTCGCTTCGCTGGGACGATCTAGCCGTCGAGGAACGACGGCAGATCGTCGAAGCCATAACTGAGCGGATCGTCGTCGGTCGGGAGGACGTCGAAATAAATCTCCTTCAGGTCCTCCCTCCCTCGGAACTCGCGGCAAATAGGCAACGCAACCTCACGGGTTCATCGCCGCGACCAACTGGACGCGGGCGGGATAGCGGACGTGGGCGTTGGCGCGCGCGATGGTGACCTCGCCGGTTTCCAGCGGCTGACGCAGGCTGTCGAGCGCCTGGGCGCTGAATTCCGGCAGCTCATCAAGGAACAGCACGCCATTGTGCGCAAGGGAGACCTCGCCCGGCTTGACCTTGAGGCCGCCGCCAGTGAGCGCCGCCATGCTGGCCGAATGATGAGGGGCGCGGAACGGTCGGGCGCGGGTCAGGGCGCCCCTGGCGATCAGGCCGGCGATCGACTGAACCATCGATGTCTCGAGCAGTTCGCTGGCGGTGAGCGGCGGCAGCAGGCCCGGCAGGCGCTGCGCGAGCATCGATTTTCCCGATCCCGGTGGCCCGATGTACAACAGGTTGTGGCCACCGGCGGCGGCGATCTCCAGCGCCCGCTTGGCGTTCTCCTGGCCCTTGACGTCGCGCAGGTCGGGTCCGCGCGCGGCATCGATCATCGGTCCGGGCTTTGGTGGGCTGAGGATCTGGCTGCCGCGGAAATGGTTAACCAGGGAGATCAGCGAGCGGGGCGCCAGGATGGCGGTCTCGCCGGCCCAGGCCGCCTCTGGGCCGCAGGCCTCGGGGCAGATCAGGCCGAGGCCCATCGCGCCCGCCGCCATTGCCGCCGGCAGTGCGCCCGCCACCGGGGCGATCTCGCCATTGAGGTTGAGCTCGCCGATCGCCGCCCAGCCGTCGAGCGCATCCTGCGGGATGATGCCCATCACCGACATCAGCGCCAGGGCGATCGGCAGGTCGTAGTGGTTGCCCTCTTTCGGCAGGTCGGCGGGGGCCAGATTTGCGACGATCCGCTTGGGCGGCAGGGCGAGGCCCAGGCCGGCGAAGGCCGCCCGCACACGTTCACGCGCCTCGCCCACCGCCTTGTCGGCAAGGCCGACCACGACAAACGCGGAGAGGCCGCCAACAGTCTGCACCTCGACGTCGACGCGGCGCGCCTCGACCCCTTCAAACGCGACAGACACCACCCGCGCCGCCATTGGGGCGGTTCCTTCCGTTCACAGTTTCATCCACAGCCTGCGCATGCCCCGCGGGCCGGAGCAAGAACAAAAAAGGAACTTAGGGGGAAACTATAACAGTGGTGTAACGGAACCGCCGAAAAATTCACCAGCGGAACAACCTAATGACGTGGATGAAAATACCAAATCGAGCTGTTAGCAAGGGGGTGGGCAAGATTTTTCGTCTCGTCGGAAACGACGTTGACTGACTATTTTCAATCTGCGCGGATCGCCTCGATGCGGTCCCACAGCGCGGCCGCGGCGTCGCCGCCGCCAAAGCGTTTGAGCTGTTGCGCGCCGGTCGGCGAGGTGACGTTGATCTCAGTGAGATAGTCGCCGATCACGTCGATGCCGACGAACAACAGACCGCGCGCTTTCAGTTCCGGGCCAATCGCGGCGCAGATTTCGTGGTCGCGTGCGGTCAGCTCAACCGCTTCTGCGCGGCCGCCCTTGGCCAGATTGGATCGCACCTGGCCCGACGCCGGTATCCGGTTGATCGCCCCGACAGGTTCGCCGTCGACCAAAAGGATGCGCTTGTCACCGCTGGATACGGCGGGAATGAATTTCTGGGCGATCACCTGCTCGCGGCCGATCATGGCGTGCAGTTCGAGCAGGGCGTCGAGGTTGGGATCGTCAGCCTTCAGCCGGACGACGCCGGAGCCGCCGCCGCCATAGAGGGGCTTGAGCACCATGTCGCCATGCCGTGCACGGAAATCATCGATCGCCTCCGGGTCGCTGGTGATCAGCGTTGGCGGCTGCAGTCCCTGGAAGCGGGTGACGAACAGCTTTTCGGGCGCGTTGCGCACTTCGGTGGGGTTGTTGACCACCAGCGTGTGCGGATGGATCGCTTCGAGGAAGTGGGTCGCGGTGATGTAGGCCATGTCGAACGGCGGGTCCTGACGCATCAGGACGACGTCCATTTCCGAAAGATCGCGCACCTCCATGCCGCCGAGACTGTGGTGGTCGCCCTTGACCGCGCGCAGGTTCAACGCCCGGCCGCGCGCCAGCACCCGGCCATCCTCCATGGAGAGTTTATCCGGTCCGTACACCCACAGTCCATGGCCGCGGGTCTGCGCCTCCAGCATCATCAGGAAGGTAGTGTCGGTGTCGATATTGATGTCCTCGATGGGATCCATCTGGACGGCGACCAGCAGCGGCATCACGGCTCCTTGCGTTGCGTTGGGTGGAGGCCCGAGATTCAGTCCCCGCGCCACGCATCACGAATATGGCGTGGAAGGCGGCCCGGCGCGAGTGCGATCAGGTCGAGACGAATGGCCTTTTCCGCCAGCGAGGGCCTGCGCGCGGCCACCGACCGCGCGGCGCGCAGCAACCGGTCGCGCTGGATCGGGCCCACCGCGTGTAGCGCGTCCTCGATCGTTCTTCGCCGCTTGATCTCCACCACGGCGATCACCGAGCCCTTCTGGACCAGCAGATCGATCTCGCCCAGGGGCGTGCGCAGGCGAAACCCGAGCAGCCGATAGCCCTTGGCGAACAGCCACAGCGCGCAGAACACCTCGCTGCGCCGTCCCTCACGTCGCGATCTGGCGCCCCGCTCGCCGCGGACCGAGCGCAACTCAGCGGCCGCGCAGGGCGAGTGCGCGGGCGTAGAGGTCACGGCGGGGCAGGCCGAGCGCCCTGGCGACTTCAGCGGCGGCTTCGCCTGGTCCGACGCGGGTCAGAGCCGCGGCCAGCGCGGCATCCGCCTGTTCCGGCGTCGCCGCCGTTTCCTCGCCGGGGCCGACCAGCACCACGATTTCACCCTTCGGCGTTTCGAACCGCGGATCGGCGGCCAGCGCATCGAGCGGCGCGCGCACGACCGTCTCGTGCAGCTTGGTCAGTTCGCGGGCGACGGCCCCATCGCGTGGCCCGAACACCGCGGCCATGTCGGCCAGACTGGCGGCGAGACGGGACCCACCCTCGAAAAAGATCAGTGTCGCCCGCACATGCGCCAGTTCCTCGAACATCGCACGTCGCGCCGCCGACTTGGCGGGCGGAAAGCCGGCGAACAGGAAGCGGTCCGTCGGCAGTCCCGAGATGGAAAGTGCCGCCAGCGTTGCGGACGGCCCCGGGATTGGAATCACCGTCGAGCCCTGCGCCGCCGCCTCGCGTGCGAGCCGGTATCCGGGGTCGGAGACCAGCGGCGTGCCGGCGTCGGAGATCAGCGCTATTGCCGAGCCCCCGGCCAGGGCGGCGAGAATGCCGGGGCGGGCCTTGGCGGCGGCGTGTTCGTCGTAGCGCTGCAGGCGGGCCTTGATGCCGTGTGCGGCCAGAAGCTTTCCGGCGACCCGGGTGTCTTCGGCCAGGACAAGATCCACGCCGCCGAGCACATCCAGCGCGCGCAGCGTGATGTCGCGCAGATTGCCGATCGGAGTGGCTACCAGATAGAGGCCCGGCGTGATCGCATTCGGCTGAGGCGATTGAGACATGGCGGTCAGCCTATGCGTCGGCGCGCTCAGGCGCCATGGGCGAGTTCACGGACGATGCGATCGAGGACCGGCCTGCCGCTGGAGGTGACGATCAGCCGACCGTTGGCAATGCCCGCCAGACCATCCAGCGCCGCGATGGCCGCGTCATCGATGCCGAGCGGCGCCAGTTCGCTCATTCTCACGCCTTCCAGCGTGCGCAGCCCCATCAACAGCCGCTCCAGGGCTCTTTCGCGGAGGGAAAGGCGCTCGCGGCCCGAGGGACCCTCTCCGCGCGCGACCGTGGCGATGTAGTCGTCGATCGCCGCCGGAGCATGCGTCGCCCAGCGGTCGCCGTTCAGGGAAAGCCGACCATGTGCTCCGGGGCCGACGCCGACGTAGTCCTGCCCGCGCCAATAGACCATGTTGTGCCGTGAGCGCGCCGTTGGCCCACGTGCGTGGTTGGATACCTCATAGGCCTCGAAGCCGGCGGCCTCCAGGATGCTTTGCGTGGTCTCGTAGAGATCGGCGGCGATGTCTTCCGGCGGCGGGCGAAGCGTTCCCCGTCCGACCGCGCGATGGAACGCGGTGCCCGGCTCGATGGTCAACTGGTAGGGGGAAACGTGTTCGCAACCCAGCGAGATCGCCTCTCGCAGCTCGGACGTCCAATCCGCAACCGTCTGGCCGGGCAGGGCATAGATCATGTCGATCGACAGTCTGGGGAAGATCGAGGCGGCGCGCTCGGCGGCGCGACGGGAGGCGGCGGCGTCGTGATTGCGTCCCAGCAGGCGCAGGGCGTCGTCGTCCAGCGACTGCAGACCCAGTGACAGGCGGTTGACGCCGGCATCGGCAAAGGCGGCGAAGCGGGACGTCTCGGCGTCGGTGGGATTGGCTTCCAGCGTCACTTCCAGGTCATCCACCGGAGACCACAGCGCGCGGGCGGTCTCGATGATCTCCGCCGCGGCCGAAGGATCGAGCAGGGAGGGCGTTCCGCCGCCGAGGAAGATCGAGACCAGCGTACGCGGACCGGTCAGGGCAGCCTGAATTCGCAGGTCGTCAAGGATCGCGCGCACTAGGCCGGCCTGCTGCCGTGAACGGCCACGGTCGCGCACGACATTGAAGTCGCAGTAGGGGCAGATGCGTGAGCAATACGGCCAGTGGACGTAGACGCCCAGCGGCGCCGGCGTCAAAACAGCGAGGCCTTCAGAGCCTCGAAGGCCTTCGCGCGGTGGCTGATCACGTCCTTGGCCTCGGGCCGCATCTCACCGAACGTCTGCTTTCGACCGTTGGGTATGAAGATCGGATCATAGCCGAAGCCGCGATTGCCGCGCGGCGGAAACGTCAAGGTCCCGTCGACCCGACCCTCGAACACGACCACCGGTCCCTTCGGCCACGCCACGGCGAGGGCGCAGACGAACCAGGCGGTCCGGTCGTCATCCTCGCTTTCGGCGAGCCGGCTTTCCACCAGGGCCATCGCGTGGGCGAAATCCCGGCCCGGCCCGGCCCAGCGGGCGGAATGCACGCCAGGAGCGCCTTCGAGCGCAGCGACGCATAGCCCAGAGTCGTCGGCGATCGCCACGAGCCCGGATGCGTCCGCCGCCGCGCGCGCCTTGACCATCGCATTGCCAGCGAATGTGGTCTCCGGCTCATCCGGTTCGGCTAGGCCCAGTTGCCCGGCGGTTACCACCTCAAAACGTTCCCCCAGCAGTTCGGCGAGCTCGCGCGCCTTGCCCGGGTTGTGTGTGGCGGCCACCAGCCGGGCGCCGGGTTCGAGGCGGAGGGTCATATCCAGACTCCTAGCGCTTTCCGGGCTGTCCGCCAATTCTCTCGATTGCGGAAAAGTAATATTGATAAGCGATAATTAATTTGATCGAAAAACGATATAGCCGTATCGATAAACGCATAGGGACGGTCTGAAGCCGCCTCCGGAGCGAAAACCAGACGGGTTTCGCCCAATAACGCGAACACAAGAGGGACTACCATGACCATCAACCGCATGATCACCATCGTCGACCGTTTCGCCCTGGGCCTGATGAACGCCCTGGTCGTCGTCGGACTGCCGCTCGTCGCTATCGGAGTCCTCACCCAGACCCTGTAATCCGCACCCTGTATTGTTGTCGTACGTTGACGTCGACGCGGCTTGGGGCATCTTCGCCGCCGACCGACCCGCCAGTGTCGGGCGGCGGCCCCAGGGGGTCGATTGGATTGAAGAGGGTTCGATGCGCACCTTGGGTCACGGCTCGGTCTCGAGCTTTCTGAAGGTCATTCTGGACGTATTCTATTTCACGCTCCTGGCGGCGGCCGCCGTGGTCGCGCTGGGTATCGTCGCCGTCCTGCTGCTCAGCTTCAGGCCAGATCTGCTCGGCAGCCATCTGAAGATTGACGAGCTGCGCATCGAGGGTCCGTGGCTTGGTCCGCTCGCGGCGGCGGCGCTGCTGGGCATCGAGCTGTATATCGCCGGCTCGATCATCATTGTCGGACGCCTGCGCATGATCTTCCGGACGCTGATCGCCGGAGATCCCTTTCATCCCGACAACGTGCCTCGCTTGCGGGTTATCGGCAGCGCGCTCGCGGCGCTGGAGATCGGACGCTACATCGCCGCCGCGCTCTCACACATGTTCTTCCATGGCGCGGAGCATGTTGGCGGCAGCATCAATCTCACAACCTGGTTCGCCGTCCTGGTAATCGTGGTTCTTGCCGAGGTGTTTCGTGAGGGCGCCCGCCTGCGCGGTGAAGCGGAGCTGACGATTTAAGCCATGCCCATTCGAATTCGCCTCGATCGCCTGTTGCTCGACCGTCGCATGTCGCTGACAGAACTGGCTGACCGCGTGGGAGTCACCATCGCCAACCTGTCGATCCTGAAGACCGGCAAGGCCCGTGCGGTGCGCTTCTCGACCCTGGCCGCGCTCTGCCGGGAGCTCGATTGCCAGCCTGGCGATCTGGTTGCCTATGAACCCGGACCGCCCGACGATCCCGACGAGGATATGGACGACGGCTGAAGCCGCCTACCGCAATTCCAGTCCGCCGAGTGCGCCTTCGGCCCGCCAGTCCTCAAGCAGTTTGACGAAGGCGATCGGGCCCAGTCCATAGGCGCCATTGCGCGCAGCAGCGCGGAAGGCTTGCCCTCGTTGTTGTAGTATCCCGGCGTACACATTTCCTGGAAGTTCTGCCGCATGATCGCACTGTCGATGATCGTCTTGTCCCAGGCATCCTCGGCTTCCGCCATTGGTTCGATGGCGCGGGC
>JANXTX010000049.1 GCA_025352165.1 Caulobacteraceae bacterium
GCTTCTCCTGTCGTCCGGCGCAGAGCTCAGGACCTCGGCATAGCGCTGCAATTCGTGCCTGGAACAGGGCCGTCGGGGCGGATTTCGGTTGATCGGCGCGCTTGGCGGCATTGAGATGCACCCGCAACGCTTCGATCTCGGTGGCGTCGATTTCCTCGATATAGGCGAAATGCGGGATGCGCCGCTTGGCGTCCTGCATCTTCTCGGCGATCTTGCGGCGCAATCCGATGACCCGGACCTCATGCACGCCCTCACGCCTGACAGGCATCGATGTGGCGGCCAGTGAAGGGCTTGCCGCGTAGGCTTCCAGATCATCAGGCGAAATCCGCCCCGACGGCCCTGTTCCAGGCACGAATTGCAGCGCTATGCCGAGGTCCTGAGCTCTGCGCCGGACGACAGGAGAAGCAAGAGGCTTGGCGTCACGAACACGTTGGACTGCCTGCCTGGGAGGCCCCTCTCCCTCGACCGCGCCGACACTTCCCCCATGAATGAGAGGGAGGATGGATTTGCTGACTTCCTCCTCCTCCCCCCTTGTCGGGGAGGTGGCCCGAAGGGCTGGAGGGGGCGGGGCCACGCCAGAGCCCTCCCCTTCAATCTCGATCACCGCCAGCGCGGAACCGACCGGCGCCATTTCACCCAGTTCGCCATGCAGCGAGACCACGCGGCCCGATACCGGCGTGGTCATTTCAACCGTCGCCTTGTCGGTCATCACGTCGACCAGAGGCTGATCTTCCTCGATCATATCGCCAACCGCAACGTGCCAGGCGACGATCTCCGCCTCGGCGGTGCCCTCGCCGACGTCAGGCAGCTTGAAGACGAATTCAGCCATGATCCTAAGCCTCCATCGTGCGCTTAAGCGCCGCCGCAACCCGCGCTGGGCCCGGAAAATATTCCCACTCGAAGGCATGCGGATAGGGCGTGTCCCAACCCGCTACACGGAGGATCGGCGCCTCCAGATGATAGAAGCAACGTTCTTGCACCAACGCCGACAATTCCGCGCCGAAGCCGGAGGTGCGTGTCGCTTCATGCACGATCACGCATCGGCCGGTTTTCCTGACCGAACCGGTGATCGCCTCGATATCCACCGGCCAAAGTGTTCGCAGATCGATCACTTCCGCGTCGACACCGGCCTCCTCGACAGCGGCCAGTACGACATGCACCATGGTGCCATAGGCCAGCACGGTTACGTCCGAGCCTTCGCGCGCGACCGCGGCCTTGCCAAGCGGCACACGGTAATGACCGTCCGGCACCTCGCTGGCTGGATGTTTCGACCAGGGTGAGACCGGACGGTCATGATGCCCGTCGAACGGGCCATTATAGATTCGCTTCGGCTCCAGAAAGACCACCGGATCGTCTTCCTCGACCGAGGCGATCAATAAGCCCTTGGCGTCGTAGGGATTGGACGGGATCACCACCTTCAATCCGGCCACATGCGTGAACAGAGCCTCGACGCTCTGGCTATGGGTCTGCCCCCCGAAGATCCCGCCGCCATAAGGGCTGCGAATCGTAATCGGTGCGGTGAACTGGCCAGCCGAACGATAGCGCAAGCGCGCGACTTCAGAGACGATCTGGTCGTAGGCAGGATAGATGTAGTCGGCGAACTGGATCTCGACGATCGGCCGCAGGCCGTAAGCGGCCATCCCTACCGATATGCCGATAAGGCCCGCCTCGGCGATCGGCGTGTCGAAGCAGCGCTCAAGTCCGTGCTTCTTCTGCAGCCCCTCGGTTGCCCGAAACACACCGCCAAAGAAGCCGACATCTTCACCGAATATCAGCACATTCGGGTCGCGCGTCAGCAGGACGTCCATGGCCGAATTGAGCGCCTGGATCATGTTCATCGTCGCCATGATCAGATCCCCAATTCCTGTCGCTGCTCACGGATGTGCCAGGGCATTTCCTTGAACACATCCTCGAACATCTCACGCACGCTGGGCTTGGAGCCAGTCGCAAGCGTGCCAATCGCCTCGGATTGCCTCGCGGTGGCCCGGACCAGTTCGACGAGTTCCTTCTCCAACGCCGCATGTGCGTCGTCAGACCATTCACCGATCGCAATCAGATGCCGTGACAAGCGAGCAACAGGATCGCCAAGTGGCCACCCCGCCGCCTCCTCGACCGGTCGGTATTGGCTTGGATCGTCGCTCGTTGAATGCCCTTCGGCGCGATAGGTGACATGCTCGATCAGCGTGGCGCCGAGATTGGCGCGGGCCCGGTCGACCGCCCAGCGCGTGGCGGCATAGACCGCGAGGAAATCATTGCCGTCGACCCTTAGCGCCGGCAGGCCGTAGCCCGTGGCGCGGGATGCGAACGGTGAATCATTGTCCCCGGCGATGCCGTGGAACGATGAGATCGCCCACTGATTGTTCACTACATTGAGAATGGCCGGAGCACGATAAACCGAAGCGAAGGTCAGCGCGTGATGGAAGTCCCCTTCCGCCGTGGAGCCATCGCCGATCCACGCCGAAGCCACGCGCCGATCATTCTTGAACGCCGAAGCCATCGCCCAGCCAACCGCCTGACTGAACTGGGTGCCGAGGTTTCCCGAGATTGAGAAAAATCCAAATTCCCTCGCCGAATAGAGTACTGGCAGTTGCCGTCCCTTCAGCGGATCCTGTTCGTTCGAAAGGACCTGATTCATCATTTCGAGAAGAGGATAGCCGCGCGCTATCAGCAAGCCCTGCTGGCGGTAGGTGGGAAAGCACATATCGTCCGGCGACAATGCTTCAGCCTGCGCGACAGCGACCGCCTCTTCACCCCGGCACTTCATGTAGAAAGAGGTCTTGCCCTGGCGTTGCGCGCGATACATCCGCTCGTCGAATGCCCGCGTTAGCATCATCGAGCGAAGCCCTCGTTTCAACGCTTCGACTGACAACCCAGGAGCCCATGGGCCTAGCGCCCGGTCGTCATCGTCAAGCACCCTGATCAGACGATAGGCGAGGTCGCGGATTTCGGTATGATCGATGTCGACAGGCGGTCTGGCGACCTCACCGGCCGCCGACAGACGGAGATTGCCGAAATCAAGCTTTTCGCCCGGCCGGGCCTTAGGTTCGGGAATTCGCAGGCTCAGAGCGTTCGGCCGAAGGGGGTGCGGCGATGAGGTCACGGCGATCTCCAGAAGCGTCGGGGTTAGATAGCATCACCGTTTCGAAAACGTTCGCTATATTTTTCCAATTTGTTCGCCAAAATTGATATAGATCAATTTCAATTTGCACCTCGACAGAAACATTATTCCCAAGGCATTCGCTAGCGGCGAAAGGCATTTTTCTTGCCCGTTTGAGATAGTGACCGCACCCATCGCAAAGACGCAAGCCCACTTGAAAAGTGGCGAAAGGCCTTAGGCAGGATTAGCAGGCATGTCGGTTGATCGCCGTAGATTCGCGCACATGGCAGGGCTGTCGGTACTTGCCACGGGGCTTGGATTGGCCAAAGGATCCCGGCCGGAAATCCAGGGCTCCCCATCGGATTACCAGCTTCGTATCGTCAACGGCCTGGTAGAATTGGCGCCGGACAGGATCATCTCCACCACGACCTACAACGGCCAGTTCCCCGGTCCATTGCCAAGACTCAAGCAGGGCCGCGAGGTGATTGTCGACATCATCAACGACACGGATAGCCCCGAACAATTGCATTGGCACGGGCTGCGACTGCCCACTGATCTTGATGGGGCGGCAGAAGAAGGAACTCCATTTATCCCCGCTCATGGGGTGAGGCGTATTAACTTTACGCCTGATCTGCCCGGACTACGCTTCTATCACACTCACTTACGAGCCGGCGCAAACCTGGCGCTTGGCCAATACAGTGGATTGGTGGGGCCGGTTTACATCGAACCGCGTGACGAACCCGGTCGCTACGACCAGGAAATATTTCTGACCCTGAAAGAGTTCGAACCCAGCCTCAGTCGCGGTGGCGATATGGATATGAGCTTTCTCTCGCCGACAATCGTCGACCCAGAACTAAAGGCTATCGGTGAAAGCGCGATGAAGGGGTCACTTGATCGCGGAGCCGAACATGGTTTTGAAGTCGGTTACGAATCCTTCTCGATCAATGGTCGCATGCTTGGCCATGGGGAACCCATCCGCGTAAAGTCAGGCGAACGGGTCCTGTTTCACATTATTAATGGCAGCGCAGGCGAGATTCGCAGTCTCGCGCTTCCCGGGCATAAATTCCGCGTGTTGGCCCTCGATGGAAATCCGGTTCCCAATCCCATTGATGTACCCGTCCTGTGGCTTGGAACGGCCGAGCGGATTTCCGCGCTCGTTTTGATGTGTAGCCCCGGAGTCTGGGTCCTGGGTGATCTTGCCGACGACGATCGAACACGCGGCATGGGCGTGGTGGTCGAGTACGCCGGGGAAAGCGGCGAGCCCCGTTGGGCGGCGCCAGGGGAATCGAGCTGGGACTATACCCTGTTTGGCCGTCCCGTTCCTCATGCCATGGAACCAGACAAGATCATCAATCTGACTTTCGCTAAGAAAAATGCAGCTATCGATGGCTTCAACCAATGGACCATCAATGACGTTGCATTTTCAGATGTGGACATGAAGCCGATACTCCGTTTGCGCGAGGGGCGCCGCTATCGGTTGCGGCTGCGCAACGCCAGTGACGACATCCACCCGATCCATCTGCACAGGCACAGCTTCGAGTTGACAAGGATCGCCGGTAAGCCGACCGCCGGGGTGATCAAGGACGTCTTCATGCTCGGTGGCTACCAGACTGCCGAGATCGACTTTCTGGCCGACAACCCCGGACTAACCCTGTTCCACTGCCATCAGCAGCTTCACATGGATTTCGGCTTCATGGCCCTATTCGACTACGCCTGAATGGCAGGGATTATTTGCCCTGCAAAGCATCCATGATCGGCGGAAATGTCAGCAGAAGTCCGCCCGCCAGCATCCCGAACGCCGCCAGATTCACGAAAGCCAGATTGACATCGCGAGTGGACCAGCGTCTCGCCAGAAGGAACCAGACAACCAGCCAGACCGCCACCGCGCCGAGGCTCACACCAGACAGCGGTCCTGAGGGACTCCAGATATTGAACGCCCGATGCGCCCATGGCAGCGCATCTCCGGCCAGCGCGAATATCCCTAGAGAAAGGCAGCCGGCGCCGGCTGCCAGGATCGCCGCGCCCCCCGAGCCATTGGTCGCAGCGTGGGAATCTTCAGTCATGGTGCACATAACGGATCGCCACCGCATCTGAGCCGCCCCGCACCGGAGCCACCTTGTTGAGCATGGCGCCGAAGATGCCCGCTACACCTGTGGCCAGGAATGCCGCCGCGGTAAATCCGAGGACCGCGCGCCGCATCGATCGATGCAGCGCCAATTGCGGTCCGTACTTGATGAACACATAGGCGACCATAGTCATGACGATCGGCGTCATCCAGGCGATATGTTCCTTCCATTCCATTCCGAAATCGTGCCAACCAGCCGTCATAGGATTGGAGATCAGCAAACGTTGCGGGTAGCGGGATAGGTCGACGACCCCGGCGGGCGGTTTGGCGCGATACCAAGGATAGATGATATAGGTCCCAGAAAGTACGGTCAGCCACGCAAGCACTGCCATACTGATAAGATAGATGCGGAACATCCGCTGCTGGGCGGCGGAATATATCGCCGCCCCGCCACCTACCGCAGTTGCATAGATCACCCCGATCGCGCCGGAAAACGCCAGCATGAACAGCGCCCCAAAGCCCATCCCGTGCAGCACGGTCGCCAGATCGCGATAGGTCAGTTCCATCTCGGGATCGCGGAGAGGCTACGGCTTTACAGGAAGCTTGGCACGCAGAAACTCCCCGATCAGCATGACCGTCGGCTCAAGGATTTCGAGGTCGTTCAATGAGTCGGCGGCCGCGCTCTTGGCGAAGTCAGCTGCCTCAGCGTCATGAGCCTTGATCGCTGCATCGTAGAGCGCGTTCATCCGGTCGGTGACTTCCGTGTGCTCGGCGAAGATCTTCTCGCGATCGGCGGCGACCTTATCGGTCATCTCCAGCGCCCAAGCCATGTCAGGAGTCACCTTGCCATCGGCCAGGTCCGGCAACAGCGAAAGGGGCGGTAGAATATATTCGGTCTCCCGCGCCGTATGTTGGCTGAACAGAGCCAGTGCTTTGGTGGCATCGGCTCCGACTGCGCCAGGGTGGTGACTGAGCGCTTCCAGCTGGGTCATCGTCTGTTGGTGCTCATAGATCAGCGACTGCGGAATGTCGTGCGACGCAACCGGTTGCTGCGCCCGCACGGAGCTGAAAATCCCCAACGAAACCAGCGCCGTGAACGCCGCGAGTTTAAGGGTCAAAGATGAACTTGGGCGCATGCCTCGTCCTCCAGATCGAATTGGCCGGTCATTCGGGCCGGTTATTTCAACGTATCGAGATAGGCGACCAGATCGGCCAGTTTGACCGGGTTCTTCAGGCCGCCGTATGACATCTTGGTACCAGGCACCATGTTACGCGGGCCAGGCAGATAGCCAGTAAGCTGAGCATCGGACCAGCTGAAACCCGCCACCTTCATCCCGGACGAATATGAAAAACCGGCCACGGATCCTGCCTTGCGGCCAACTATGCCGAAGAGCGTCGGACCCAGAATGGTTGGTCCATTTCGCGCGTTAGAATGGCACATGGCGCACTCGGATGCGAATACGCCCTTGCCCTTGCCGGGATCACCAGCCAGCGCCGGCAACGCGGAAAGCAGGCCAATCACGACCAGCACTCCCGCCAGAGGTCGCCGCGCGCTGGTAAGTAGTCGAGCCATGAGAACACCCTCAGCGTAGAGTTTATGTGGACGTTGACTCCAACTTCCACCCGTTCACTGACCGCTCTAATTCTACGCACGGTCGAAGATATTAAAGAAACAATCCGCCTTGGGCGCCACAAACAATCAATCGATCGGCTGAAATCAGGCGGCATGTCTGTGAAGGTGACAGTGCGCTGCCGTCTTCACAGGGTCAAGCTAAGGGCGACTACGGATACCCCCGGATCGAACGAGGCGTCCGGGACATTTCCCCAATGGACAGTTTGTCGCGTGAGGAAAGGACGGGCGAGACTGGCCCAACGATCAATCTACATTTACAGCCGGAAAATTCCTTTCACGCCAATATAGAGGTTTGGAATATGGCTTCATGATCACCAATTATCGGCACTGATACCGGTGGAAGTTCCCGTAGAGAGACAATGAAAGCATCGGCCTTCACGATCTTCTCCACACCGATAGGCGCCTGCGCGATTTCCTGGGCCGATCGTGGCATAGTCGGGGTGCAGTTGCCTCAGGCCAGAGAGTCGCATCTGGGCGCGCGCCTCCACCGATTTCATCCCGGAGCCATCCAGTCACGTCCTCCGAATAATATTTCGGTTGTAATCACTCAGATAATCGACCTGCTGAGCGGAGCCCCCAACGACCTCGCCGAAGCCGCGCTCGATATGGAGGACCTGCCGGCCTTCGACCGATCCGCCTATGAAATTCTCCGCACGGTGCCCCCAGGCAAGACCATCACCTATGGCGAAATCGCGGTCCGTATCGGCGACCCCAAAGCCGCCCGGGCGGTCGGCCGGGCAATGGGCTCCAACCCGTTCCCCATCATTGTACCTTGCCACCGCGTCCTTGGCTCGGATGGCAGGATGGGCGGCTTTTCGGCCAACGGCGGCGTCGTCACCAAGGCGAGACTGCTTTCTATCGAACGCGCACGCATTGACGACACGCCTCTGCTGTTCGAGGAACTTCCATTCAACGTCCGACCGACAACGGCCCGCTAGAAGCCGTCTGAACATATTGCCCAAAGGGAGCCAACATGACCGACGAAGCCCTCATCCTCTTAGACGACCCCGCACCCGGCATTCGCCGGTTGACCCTCAACCGCCCCAACAAGCGAAATGCCCTTTCCAATCCGCTGCGCGGTGAGCTGTTCGCTGCTCTTGAGGCGGCAGATCGCGATAAGGAAGTCCGCGTTATCATTATCCGCGGCGCGGGGGTTTGCTTCTCGTCGGGTTACGACCTCGCCGGCACCGGCCGCCTGCCCTTCCATACATCCGGCAACCAGGGCCAGTGGGCTCGCCACGTTGTCGAGGGCTGTTTCCGTATGTGGGATCTGGCCAAGCCGATTATCGCCCAGGTGCATGGCTGGTGTTTGGCCGGCGGTTCTGAACTCGCCTTCGCTTGCGACCTCGTCTACGTCGCCGAGGACGCCCAGATCGGCTACCCGGCCGTGCGCACCATGTCGCCACCCGACAATCAGTATCACGCCTGGATCATGGGCATGCGCGCGGCGATGGAGCTGATGCTGACCGGGGATTCGATCAGCGGTCTGGAAGCGGTGCGCCTCGGCTTTGCCAACCGCGCCTATCCCAAGGAACGACTGGAGGCCGAAACCCTGGCCATGGCCGAGCGTATCGCAAAGGTCGACCCGGAACTCGCCCAGCTGAACAAGCGACTGGTCCACCGCCAGATGGAGGCCATGGGCATGCGCGCCGGACTGCGCGCAGGCACCGATCTGCACGCACTGGGCTGGCACACCGCCGCCTCGCACGACTACATGGCCAAGATGCGCGAAGGTGTGAAGGAAGCGCTGACGGCGCGCGACTCGACGTTCGGCGACTACCGGACCAGCGCCGACAAGCCAAAGGCATAGGCCGCCCTCCCCTTCTGGCAAGGCAAAGCACGGCCCCCGGGAACGCGCGCCTTGTTCGCGCGCCGGGGCTGGCCAGGGGGCGGGCAACATTTGGGCAGCGAATGGGCAGCTTCGGGCAGCGTCAGGGCAGCGGCTCGGCAACTCGCAGGCAACCAGAGGGCAATTTCCGGGCAACAGACGGGCAGCTGGCGGGCAACATCCTGGCAACAAATGGCAGCGAGAGGGCAACCGGTCCACCGCAGTAATCGTTGTTTTTGTTATCTATTTTCATAACCCTGACGACCTCTGAATTTTGAGCGGCTGCGCTCATCCCTCAATCGCGCCCACACGCACACATATTGCAATTATTTTCATTTTGTCAACCTTAGACGCGCGATCGAATAGGAAATCGAAAATCATCGCGATTGCGGGTTGAAACCGGCTCAACTCCTTCGTCTTGGCCTCTTGCGCAAATCAGGGGCTCCAACTTCAATAGCGGCAACCGCCCGATCGCAAGCCCCATCCCTGACATCATGGCCGGGTTCTTATCGCGGCTATTCATCGTGCCGCTCGCTCGCCCTCGACAGTTTCCCTGTCGGCCGACCGGACATCATTCGCGGGGAGGTCGGGATGGTTCACGGCAAAGAGTCCGGGTTAACGGGTATTAAGCATTGAGGATCTGTAGCAGCGCGTTTGGGTTGAGGAGGGCGACCATACGTCGGTTTTTGACGCTGCCCTTGATCTTGGCGGCGCGGACGAGGTCGAGGGCGAAGCGGC
>JANXTX010000055.1 GCA_025352165.1 Caulobacteraceae bacterium
CGGCGAAATGCCAGATGATCGCGCCTGACTGGGCAAGCGAGCTTCCGTCTTCGAGCACGACCGTGGGAACCTGACCTGCGGGATTCAGCTTCAGGAAATCCGACGTCTTCGCCTCGCCGCTGAGTATGTCCACGTCGATCCAGTCATAGGCGAGCCCCATCCTGTCGGCGACCCATTTCACTTTGAGACAGTTGCCGGAAATCCGGTCCCCATAAATGGTGATCGTCATGACATCCTCCCGAGGGCCTCGGTGCGCCGTTCACCACGCGGTTCGGCAGCCTGATGGCGGGCAGCGTTTGTTACAGTGGATCCGCAGGCGCTCGACGGCGACCGGGAATGAGCACCTGTATTCCATTCGGCAGCGGAAATGAACGGCATGTCGATCGATAGAGGCGGTGACAACGTCTTCGCCGATCTCTGCTTTGCCGTCGTAGACAGTCACAAGCTGAAAGCGGAAGCGGTTTCCCGTATGATCGCGACCATGCGCGACCGGAGGCTCACTCAGGTGCGGGCCGCCCGGATGGTCGGTCTAAGGCAGCCCGATATCTCCCGGCTCGTACGCGGGCAGTTCCGCGATATCTCCGCCGCGCGGATCATGCGCGCTCACCCGCCTTGGCCGCGACGTCGATATCAAAGTGCGACCGCGGGGTGATGGGTGGAGGTTTCCGTCCATTCGTATGGAAGCGGTGTAGGCAGCGGCTAAACGAAGGACGTGGGCGTAGGAACGGATCGTCCCATGCCTTCCGCGCATTCGATCCACAAGTCTATCGCTTCGTCCGAATTTAACAACGCCTCGTTAGGCGTGGCACCGTCCGCCCTGCACCCGGGTAAATCGGGGACGATCACAAAATAACCACCCCCATCGTTCGCCGAAAGTGGCTCAACGACTACGGGATATTTGGGCCTAGTCATGCGTCTTGAGGCTTTCGACCGAATGAATAAAATGTGCAAGCGCCCGGATATAAGGGGGGACGACCCGCCGCCCGGCAGGCATTGTCAAAATGGGCGTCATTTCTGGGTGGAACGTAGCACTAAACCCGCCATCTTTCGAGATCGCGTGGTGGATGCGTTCGGCGCTCATTGTCTCAAAGGCGATCATCACGATCCTCAGTCGGTGGCTTAGCGGCGGTAGGAGCCCTCACTACGGCCTTGCCGACGACTATGCAACCATTTTTCCCCATGAAAATAGAACGATACATTTCAACTATAACCAACGGAAACCTTGACGAGTGACCGCGCGTGCGACAAAAGTGTGTGCGTTGGAGGGCGCGGGGACCATCTCCCAATCGTTTCCCCGGTCTCGGCCGGGGCCTCATTGAAGTGTTATCGATGATATGCACCGTTCCGAACGATTGAGCCTGTGGCCGCCAGCCATATCGTCAAGCGCGACGGGATGACGCGGGATCGCTACGCCGTTTCGTCCCGTCGTGCTTTTCGAAGGAGAAGGCTTGCGGTTCCCGCTTCCGGGTCGCATCAATGCGGCAGGGGAGTCGTATTGACTAGCATTTTGGACTCGCGGTTCGCAGCGCTGACGGGGTATCAGCCCTACCGATGGCAACGCCGCCTCTATGATGGATTGGTTGCTGGCGAGAATTTCTCCGCTCTCGATCTGCCCACCGGGCTTGGTAAAACCTCCTTCATTCCCATCTGGCTTTTGGCCCGCGCCGCTGGCGCCGAACTGCCCCGGCGGCTGGTCTATGTCGTCGACCGGCGGGCAGTGGTGGACCAGGCGACTACAGTCGCTGATAGAATTTCGGCCGCGCTTGGAACAAAGGCCACGGGCGTGGCCGCCGAGATCAGATCGGCGCTCGGCCTGACAGGCGAGGCCAGACTTCCCGTTTCTACCTTGCGCGGTCAGCACGCGGACAACCGCGCGTGGCTGGAAAATCCCGGCGCGACAGCGATCATCGTTGGAACGGTCGACATGATCGGATCACGGTTGCTGTTCGAGGGCTATGGCGTTTCTCGGCGGATACGCCCCGTGCACGCCGGGCTGATGGGGGTCGACACTCTGTTCGTGATCGATGAAGCCCACCTTGTTCCGCCCTTCGAAGCGCTCGTTCGGAAGGCGACGGAGCTGGGAGAATCAGATTGGCGGCATGCTCCCTCCCAACTGGCGCCTGGCGCCCAGTTGATCAGCCTGTCGGCGACGGGTCGGGGACGACCGGGGGACAGGGTGTTCAGTTTGACCTCGGAAGACCTGGACGATCCCCCGGTTCGCGCTCGGCTGGAGGCGGCAAAACGGCTGCGGCTTCTGCCAGACGCGACACCCGGCGATCTGGCGCAACGCCTGGCTGACCAGGCATGGGAGTACGGCGATGGCGGTCGGCGGGTCGTGGTATTCTGCAACAGCCGCAAGACGGCGCAGGCCGTCGAGGCCGAGATCGCCAAACGTGTCGCCAAGGATAAGGAACGCTTCGGCAAAGGGGCGACGCTGACCGAACTCCTGGTCGGCGAGCGGCGGTATCGCGAGCGGTTGCGCATGACCGGCGACGAGGACCTGGATATCGCCGCCTCGCCGGTGTTCAAACGCTTTAGGGCCGGCGCGCCGCCCGACGTGGAGGGGCGACCCGCCTTTCTGGTCGCGACATCCGCCGGCGAGGTCGGCATCGATCTCGACGCCGACGATCTGGTCTGCGACCTGGTGGCCTGGGAGCGCATGATTCAGCGCCTGGGCCGCGTGAACCGCCGA
>JANXTX010000080.1 GCA_025352165.1 Caulobacteraceae bacterium
GCCGCTCAAGCTCCGCCCGATCCCCTTCGCTCCACGATATCCCGCGCGCCCGCCTTCCCATACCATCCTCCCAAAGGATACCATGGCGAAAGCGTCAACCGATTTGGTTATTTTATCGTTGATTAAACGGAACAGACACTAGAAACCGTTCGCGAATCCAAAGCAATGAACGTTTCTTTTGCGCGTCAATCGGGACGTCCGGTTCGATACCCGCATGCACATAAAGTCGATGTGTATCGCGAAAGGTCAACGCCAGGGATTCCATCCAGTCCAGATGTGAAGGCGGTACGGACTCTCCATAGGATTCAAGGGTTGCGTCGCCTCCGTTATCGAGCCAGCGATCCAGTTCGGAGCGACGGCGGGTGCGAAGGGCCTGGATCATCATCTCTTCGTGGTTGCCCATCAGGCAGGTCCAGGACGCACAAACAGAAAGATCCATCAAAGTTTCTACCACATACCTGGAGTCAGGGCCGCGATCGACATAGTCTCCCAGGCAAACCACCTGATGCGGAGCGCCCGCCGCGTGCCGAGATATCATCTCAATGGCGCGGCCCAACAGGTCAAAACGGCCGTGGATATCGCCGATTGCAAAAGTGAGATCTTGCATCACGAAAGACTACGCCATCCGAACCCTCGTTGGGAATGTGCGCTATTCCTTGACACAATCATATAAAGATATCTTTATATCCCCATGCCTCTGACGTCAGATCAGGTTGTGGAAATGCTGCGTGCGGCGGGTGAGCCCACGCGTTTGCGCATCCTGGCTTTGCTTTGCCGCGAGGAACTGGCGGTGCTTGAGCTGACCCGGATACTCGGCCAGAGCCAGCCACGGGTTTCGCGGCATCTAAAGTTGCTAACTGACGCCGGACTGATCGAACGCTTTCCAGATGGAGCATGGGTGTTCTACCGCCTTGTCGGATCTGGAACAGCACGCCGATTGGTCGAGGAATTCCTGGCGCTGGTGTCATCTGACGACGTGGGGCTTGCGCACGACGCGGAACGATTGACCGATGTCGGGGCGGAACGTGCCGGTCAGGCTGCTAGCTATTTTGCCGAGAATGCGGAGCGCTGGGACGAGATTCGCACATTTCACACCGCTGAGGCAGATGTCGAACGCGCGATCCTGGATGTCGCTGGGGATGGGCCGTTCGACCGTCTCGTCGATCTGGGTACGGGCTCGGGACGGATGCTCACGCTGCTTGGCGCCCGCGCCAGATCCGCGGTCGGGCTCGATCTGTCGCGCCAGATGCTGAACATAGCCCGCACCCGGGTTGCCAACGCCGGGCTGGGCGCATGTGAACTGCGGCACGGCGATGTTCTTGGCACGGGACTGCCCTCGGGCGAGGCCGATCTGGTCGTGGTGCATCAGGTCCTGCACTACCTTATTGAGCCGGCTGCCGCGGTTGCCGAAGCGTCACGTCTGACCGCACCGGGCGGACGGCTGCTGATCATCGACTTCGCGCAGCATGAACTCGAGTTTCTCAGGATGGAACATCGACATCGCCGGCTGGGCTTCTCCGATGAGGAGATGGAAAAATGGCTGGCGAGCGCGGGCCTCGCAGGAATTGGCTCGACGGCGTTGCCTCCGACAGGAGCCGGTGGCTTGACTGTGAAGATCTGGACCGCGGTGCGCGACACCGAGCGTTTTCGGAGGGGCGTATGACCGCGCCAGAGATCGACATGGCGGACGGACTTGGTCCTGTCGCAAGGGCAGGCGCGCGCGGCGCGGGCCGGCTTCGAGTGTCGTTCGAGTTTTCGCCTCCAAAGACCGCCCAGGCCGAGGAGAACCTCTGGCTCGCGATTCGTCGCCTCGAGCCCCTTAATCCGGATTTCGTATCGGTGACCTACGGTGCTGGTGGTTCGACGCGCGAGCGGACCCACCGCACCGTGCTGCGCATGCTTCGTGAATCGACCCTGAAGCCCGCCGCGCACCTGACCTGCGTCGAGGCCTCACGCGTGGAGGTTGACGAGGTCATCGCTGAATATTGGCAGGCGGGTATCCGCCACATCGTCGCGCTGCGCGGCGATCCCCCCGGGCAGATCGGTGGAGCTTATCAGCCCAGGGCGGACGGTTATGCCAACGCCACGGAGCTGACCTGTGCGATCCGGGCCTACGGGCCTTTCGAGGTATCCGTCGGGCTATACCCTCAGGTGCATCCGGAAAGCCCATCGGTCGACCACGACATCGACGTGCTGAAGGCCAAAGTCGACGCTGGGGCCACCAGGGCGATCACCCAGTTTTTCTTCGACATCGACGGATTCCTTCGCTTCATGGACAAGGTCCGGGCTGCGGGGATCACGATACCGGTCTGTGCCGGCATCATGCCGGTTACCAACTACAAGGCGCTGAAATCGATGTCCGCTCCCTGCGGCATCGCCTTGCCTGCCTGGCTTGGCAATCTGTTCGAAGGTCTCGACAGCGACCCCGACACGCGCCGCCTGATCTCCTGTTCGGTTGCCGCGGAAATGTGCGCCCGACTCGAGGAGGAAGGCTTCGGCGACTTCCATTTCTACACACTCAATCGCGCCGATCTCGTCTACGCGATCTGCCGAGTTCTCGGCGTACGAGAGGATACCCCATGACCAAGCCGATCGACGTTTTTCTGGCCGCGGCCAGGGAGCGCATCCTTGTCCTCGACGGATCCTGGGGCGTGATGATCCAGCGCTTCGGCCTGACCGAGGATGATTTCCGTGGCGATCGATTTGCGCAGCACAATATGCCGCTGAAGGGCGACAACGATTTGTTGTGCCTGACCCGTCCCGACCTCGTTACGCAATTGCACGACGCCTATTTCGATGCAGGTGCGGACATAGCAGAAACCAATACCTTCAACGCGACTCGCATCAGTCAGGCCGACTACGGTTTGCAGGAAGCTGCCCGCGACATCAATCTGGCGGCTGCACGCCTTGCTAGGGAGTCCGCTGACCGTTGGGCAGCGAAAACGCCGGATAAACCCAGGTTCGTCGGTGGCGCGATCGGCCCGCTCAGCCGGACGCTTTCAATGTCCGCCGACGTCAATGACCCCGGTGCGCGATCGGTGACCTTCGATGAGGTGCATGCGGCCTACCTGGAACAGGCCAGAGCGCTTCAGGAGGGCGGCGTCGATTTCTTTCTTGTTGAAACGATATTCGACACACTTAATGCCAAGGCCGCGATCAAGGCCATCCTCGATCTTGCCGACGAGGGCCTGCAACCGCTGCCGATCTGGATATCGGGCACCATCACCGATCGGTCGGGGCGCACTCTATCGGGACAAACGGTCGAAGCGTTCTGGAACTCCGTGCGTCATGCGAAGCCCTTCGCGGTGGGTTTCAACTGCGCACTTGGCGCCGATCTGATGCGACCGCACGTCGCTGAACTTTCGCGCATCGCAGATACGCTGATAGCCGCGTATCCCAATGCCGGCCTGCCCAATGCGTTCGGCCAATACGACGAGGAACCGCACGAGATGGCCTGTCAGCTCGAGGAATGGGTAAGCAGCGGTCTGGTCAATATTCTTGGCGGCTGCTGCGGTACAACGCCTGACCACATCCGCCATATCGCGCAAGCCGTCGCAGGAAAGAAGCCCCGCCAGATACCCACCCGCCCCCCCGCACTGAGGCTCTCCGGTCTGGAGGCCTTCGAACTGGCATGAGGCCTATCTTTGTAAACATTGGCGAGAGGACCAACGTCACCGGCTCCGCCCGCTTCCGCAAACTGATCGGCAATGGCGATTATACGGCCGCCCTAACGGTCGCGCGCGATCAGGTCGACGCCGGCGCACAGGTGCTTGACGTCAACATGGACGAGGGTCTGCTCGACAGCGTCCACGCCATGACCACCTTCCTCAACCTGATCGCCGCCGAGCCGGACATCGCCCGCGTGCCGATCATGATCGACAGCTCCAAATGGGAGGTGATCGAGGCTGGGCTGAAATGCGTTCAGGGTAAGGCGATCGTCAATTCGATCAGCCTCAAGGAAGGCCAGGAGAAGTTTCTCGAACAGGCGACGAGGTGCCTGCGCTACGGCGCCGCCGTCGTCGTCATGGCCTTTGACGAGAAGGGGCAGGCAGACACCCGCGCCCGCAAGGTTGAGATATGCAAGCGTGCCTACCGACTTCTCACGGAGCAGATTGTTTTTCCGCCAGAAGACATCATCTTCGATCCGAACATCTTCGCTATCGCTACCGGTATCGAGGAGCACGACAACTACGGCGTCGACTTCATCGAGGCGACACGGGCCATCAAGCAACTGCTGCCTCATGCCCGTGTCTCCGGCGGCGTCTCCAACGTTTCGTTCAGCTTCCGCGGCAATGAGCCGGTCCGCCGGGCTATGCACTCGGTGTTTCTCTATCATACCATCGCGGCGGGAATGGACATGGGCATAGTCAATGCCGGGGACCTCCCGGTCTATGACGATATCGAGCCCGAGCTGCGTGAGGCGGTTGAGGATGTCATCCTCAATCGCAAACCAGGCGCCACCGAGCGACTTGTCGAGCTTGCTCCGAAGTACAAGGGCGGCAAGGCCGTCGAGCGAGTGATCGATCTAAAATGGCGCGAAGGAACGGTAGCCGAACGTCTGAGCCATGCTCTGGTTCACGGCATAACCGAATTCATTGAGGCAGATACCGAAGAGGCGCGCCTCGCGGCGACCCGCCCGCTCGATGTCATCGAAGGCCCGTTGATGGACGGCATGAACGTCGTGGGGGACCTGTTCGGCGTCGGAAAAATGTTCCTCCCGCAGGTTGTGAAATCCGCGCGGGTGATGAAGCAGGCCGTTGCCTGGTTGCTGCCGTTCATGGAGGCTGAGCTAGCGGGCAAGCCCCGCGAGATGGCAGGCCGCATTCTGATGGCGACCGTCAAGGGCGACGTTCACGATATTGGCAAGAACATCGTCGGTGTGGTCCTGCAGTGCAATAACTACGAGGTCATCGACCTTGGCGTCATGGTTCCGGCCGATCGCATTCTCGACGAGGCCATTTCGCACAAAGTCGATATCATAGGCGTGTCAGGCCTGATTACGCCGTCGCTCGATGAGATGGTATTCATTGCCGGGGAAATGCAACGGCGGGGCTTCAGCATTCCATTGCTGATCGGTGGCGCGACCACCAGTCGCACCCACACCGCAGTCAAGATTGAGCCGGCCTATGCGAACGGCTCGACCACCTACGTCCTGGACGCCAGTCGTGCCGTGGGGGTCGTTTCGTCAATGCTTTCTCCGACCGAAAAGGACCGAGTTCAGGCCGCGACGCGAGAGGACTACGCAAAGGTCCGCGAGCAGTTCGCGCGCGGACAGGCTGCCAAAATCCGCACACCGCTCGCCGCCGCCCGCGCCAACCACTTTGCAATCGACTGGTCCGCACCCAGGCCCGGGAAGCCGGCGTTCCCTGGGGAACGGACATATGCGCCATGGGATCTGCGAGATCTTGCCCGCTACATCGACTGGACGCCGTTCTTCGCCGCCTGGGAGCTGGTCGGACGATTCCCCGCCATCCTTGAGGATGACGTAGTCGGGGAGGCGGCCAGCGATCTGTACGCCGATGCTCGGAGGATGCTTGCGAGAATCCTCGACGAGCGGCTATTTGAAGCGCGCGGCGTCGTCGGTCTCTGGCCCGCGAACAGCTTTGGTGATGACATCATCGTGTGGACGGATGAGACTCGAACCGTAGAACGGGCGCGCCTGCATACACTACGTCAGCAGATGGCGAAGGCCGAAGGGCGCGCCAATACCTCCCTGGCCGATTTCATCGCTCCGGGTGGCGATGACTGGATAGGCGGTTTTACAGTCACAGCCGGTCATGGGGAGGCTCAAGTGGCCGCGCGGTTCAAGTCCGAGGGTGATGACTATTCCGCGATTATGGCCGCCGCTCTGGCCGACAGGTTGGCCGAAGCATTTGCCGAGGCGCTTCATCACAAGGTGCGCACGGAGCTTTGGGCTTATGCTCCGGATGAGCATTTAGATATCGAGGCCTTGCTGGCTGAACGCTACCAGGGGATCAGGCCGGCGCCAGGGTACCCAGCTCAGCCTGACCATACCGAAAAGGCTACGTTGTTCGCCCTTTTGGATGCGAACGGAGCCACCGGAGTGGAACTCACCGAGAGTTTCGCGATGACGCCGCCCGCGTCGGTCAGCGGACTCTACCTGGCTCACCCGAAGGCCCATTACTTCGGCGTCGGCAAGATCGAGCGTGATCAGGTTGCGGACTATGCGTCGCGTAAGGGCTGGGATGTGGCGGCTGCCGAGCGTTGGCTGGGGCCGATCCTGAACTACGAGCCCTCAAGGAGCTCGGGTTCTGGCGTCGAGCGGGTTGTGAATGACGTTGTTTAATGGTCACCGGGTTTGTGGTGTCGCCCCCTTAGGCGCGGTGTCGGGAACTGGGCCATTGGGATCTGGCGGCTGGTAAGCCTCCGCGGGCGGGCCCGGCGCCATGGCGGTCGGAGCCGCGTCGGGTTTCGGCAGCACCTCGTCTATTGTCGTCGGCGGGGCGCTTGGCGACACAGGGGCCGGAGCGGCGAATGTCGGCGGAGCGGGGGGAGCAGCGGTCGGCTCTGCGGTCAGCGTAGAGGCAGCTACAGGCGCATCAGTTGTCGAAACGGGGGCAGCCGTGTCCGGCTGAGTGGCCGATGCTGGGACTGCGGTGGGCGCTGCAGTCGGTTCGAGCGTCGATGTAGTGACGGGTTTGGGCGCGTCAACCTTCGTAGCGATACCAGTCTCACCCGGCTGAGCCTTGGGCGCGACAGTAGCCTTGGGGGGCGTCTCAGGGGGCTGTTCGACGTTGTACTTGAGGGCCTGTCCCAGGAGCGCCGATTTTGCCGTCAGCGCCCTGGCCGTACCGTCGCATCGGTCCGGCATTGCCCACGAGAGCCAGGCGCGCGCCAGTTCGCGCCTGGTCTTGGCTTCGATGGGCGCCCAGATCGATCTTCCCTGCTTGATGGCTTCCACACCCTCGGGTGCTATAGCCTTGGGACTGGCCTTTTCGGCGGCTTCGACCGCCTCGGCGAGTACCTTGAGCTCATCCCGCGCCGCCGCCATGTCCGATGCGTAAGGCTCGGTTTCGTTCGGTTCGGATGTGCCAAACATCCTGTCGATCGCTCGCAGATCCGGCTTCACCCGCCCATATATGTCTAGATACTCACTCATGGCCCCATAGCACCATGCCGTGAGCGGATAATCGTCCAAGGGCACTCCGGGCGGCAATGGTTCGCCCGCGGTGGGAGGAGGGGCAGGAGGCGCATCGGCGCCCACCATCGCGAGCGCCATCAAAAATGCGGGTACGGACATCAATTTTTCCTTGTGTCGCTCTGCCCAGCATTTGGCTGGGGAAGGCCAAAGCCGCCGGCTCCGGGAGTTTCGATCTCGATAGCCTCACCTGGCTGAACCCTGAATGAAAAACAGCCAAGTAGTTCCTTGACGGTTCCATCTGTCCTGATCAACCTTTGGTGGCCGGGCGCGCCCGAATGACCACCCTCCAGTCCCTTTGCTACATGTCCCCGCCGCGTGGAAAGCAGCGCCACTTCGAGCGGGGCAAGGAAACGGATTCTCCGCACAACGCCGTCTCCGCCACGCCTTAGCCCCGCACCTCCAGAACCGGACCTTACGGAAAAGTTCTCCACAAGGACGGGGAAACGCCTCTCGAGAATTTCCGGATCAGTGAGTCTGGAATTGGTCATGTGGCTATGGACAGCACTTGCGCCGTCGTGAAAACGTGTCGCGCCGACCCCGCCGCAGATGGTTTCGTAGTATTGATGGTCGACATTGCCAAACGTGAAATTGTTCATCGTCCCTTGGGAATTGGCCATCACGCCCAGGGCCTCATAGAGGGCGTCAACGATGTGTTGGCTGGTCTCCACGTTGCCCGCAACGACTGCGGCGGGAGGTGAAGGGCTTAACATGGAACCAGGGGTCACGCGGATTGAGAGCGGGTTTAGGCATCCCGCATTGAGGGGAATGTCGTCGTCGACAAGAGTGCGAAACACATATAGGGCTGCCGCGCTGACGATTGATGACGGTGCATTGAAATTGCTCGACAATTGGGGGCTTGAACCAGTGAAGTCCAGGGTCGCCTCACCGCGATCTGGCCGCACGCTCACTTCCACGGCAATCTTTCCACCACCGTCGATGGGGACGACTGCATGCCCGTTCGTGAGACGCGTCACCGCGCGCCGAACACTTGCCTCCGCGTTGGCCTGAACGAACCCCATGTACCTCGCCACTGTTTCATCGCCATGCTCCTTGATCAGCGTAAGGACTGCCGCGGCGCCGGTTTGGCACGCGGCGACCTGCGCTTTGAGATCCCCGACGTTGCGTGACGGCGCGCGAGCGGGGAATGATCCAGCGGTGAGTGCGCCCAATACATCTACGTCCAGAAAATGGCCGGCGCGCAGGATCGGTAGCGCGTCTAACAGGATGCCTTCTTCAGCGATTGAAGTGGAAAATGGTGGCATTGAACCAGGCTGGATGCCACCGACATCTGCGTGATGGCCTCGCGCCGCGACGAAGAAGGAAGGCGTTCCACGCATTGGCGTGAACACCGGCATTACTACGGTAATGTCCGGCAGGTGGGTGCCCCCGGCATAGGGATTGTTGAGGGCGAAGGCGTCGCCGGGAGCCAGCTCGCTTTGATTCGCCAGTACGGCCCGAACGCTGGCGCCCATCGACCCCAGGTGAACAGGCATATGGGGTGCGTTGGCGACCAGATCTCCCGCCGCATCGAACAGCGCACAGGAAAAATCGAGGCGTTCCTTGATATTTACCGAGCGCGCGGTGCGCTCCAATGCGGCGCCCATGGCCTCCGCCACACCCATGAAGCGGCGATTGAACAACTCCAGAGTGACTGGGTCGGGCTTGTCGGTCGTTCTTTTCGATTGCATCGAGGGCCGGGTTCGCGTCAGTCGAAACAAGCCGTCGGCCTCCTGCACCGCGCGCCAACCCATGGGAACCCAGATCTGGGTGTCCTCTCGTAGGAGAAGGCTTGGGCCTTCGATCATTGCGACTTGGCCGGTTGATCGGTCAGCGCTGAAGTCGGAGGAGGTTCGTTCGGTAATAGCAACAGAGGGTAGGGCAATCGCTTCGACTTCGACGCTTTCGATCACAATCGGATGATCGGGTTCTATGAAGCCGAAAAGTCGCCGATGATGTTCCTCGAATGATGCGGTCATCGTTTTGAAGTCGGCATAGTCGATGCGGAGCGCGCTATCGGATTCGGCGTAGCGAAGCTGGCACCGATGCTCGAAACTGTGGGCGCCTGCTCCCTGTTCGATCATGGCTTTTCCGGCATCATACGCAAGCTGCTCGATTATTGGCGCGATGATCGCAAGGCCAAATTCGTCAAACGGAGCCTCGACGCCAGCGCGTCGCGCCGACCTTATCCGTGCATGGCCAATGCCCCATGCCGACATCAGGCTCGCATATCGGGGCGACAGGACCTCTTTGATCCCCAACGTGTCGGCGACCTGGCAGGCGACCTGGCCTGCCGCCCCGCCGAACGCAATCAGCGCATGATTTCGTGGGTCGAAGCCCCTCTGCGTGGATACCTCGCGAATAGCGCCCGCCATCTGCTCGACGGCGATTGCCAGAAAACCTTCCGCCGCGGACGCGATGCTGGGAGCGCCCATTGCGTGAGCAAGCGCGGCAAGTTTCGTTCTTGCAGCATCGATGTCGATTGGACCATTGCCGTCCCGCCCGAATACTAGGGGCATTGCGTGTGCGTCGAGGCGGCCGAGAACCAGATTGGCGTCGGTGATCGTCGGTGGTCCTCCCCGTCCATAAGCGGCCGGCCCCGGATCTGCGCCGGCGCTCTCTGGTCCGACGCGCGCCCGGAGCCCGTCAAAGGTCAGGATTGAGCCACCTCCGGCGGCAATAGTCTCGATATCGAGCATCGAAGCGCGCAACTTCACGCCAGCTACCTCGGCATGGTCCCGCCGCTCCAGCAGGCCCGCGTAGCGGCAAACGTCAGTGGAGGTTCCGCCCATGTCGAAACCTAAGACTGGCTTGCCGCCCTGGCTTTCGGCGATCCGGGATACGGCGATAACGCCGCCGGCGGGTCCAGAGAAGATGGCGTCGCGCCCTCGAAACCTATCGGCCCCGACCAGACCGCCGCCGGAAGTCATGAAATATACGTTGGCGCCGGCGACTGCAGCGCTCAGCATGTCGACATATTCGCGCAACCGGGGGGTCAGGTAGGCGTCAACGACTGCCGTTTGCGCTCGAGGAATGAATTTGGGCAGGGCCGAGACCTCCCTCCCGGTCACTACAAATGAAAGGCCGGCCTCTTTCGCCAACTCGGCGGCGCGGTTCTCGTGGTCCGGATAGAGATCTCCATGCGGGAAAGCGATCGCGGCACTCTCGTAGCCTTCCGAAAGTACGCGATCGAACTCGCGCCGTAGATCGTCCTCGTCAAGCGCGGAGATGGTCGTTCCGTCCGCGGCGACCCGCGCGGCATTCTCGATCACACCGGCATACAGCGGCGCTGGCCTCGTGATGCTCAGGTCGAAGAGGTTTGGCCGGGTTTGATCCGCGATCAGCAGGCAGTCAGCAAATCCACGACTGGTGACGAACAGGGTCTTGGCGCCTGTGCGTTCCAGAAGAGCATTAGTGGCCACGGTTGTTCCAAGCTTGATCGCCGCAACGGATTGTCCGGGAAAGGGCTCGCCAGCGCCCACCGCCATCAAGTGCCGGATCGCGGCCACTGTGGCGTCGGCGTAAGCAGGGGAAACCGATGGAAGCTTCAATGACTGTTCGATACCATCGGGCGCGACGCCAATGACGTCCGTAAATGTGCCGCCGCGATCGACCCAGAAGGTCCAGCCTGAGCGTATGCGTTGGGTGAGCCTCATGTTTCGCAATTTTGCTCCGGCATGCCTATTTTCCGACGCATACGTGGTTGACGTTGGGCTGCGCCGTGACGAACTATCGGACATCCGCGCTCGCGGGGAAATGAGGCAATGCCATGGAACGCCTGACCAAGAGAAGCTGGCCCGCACGATCGCTGATGCGAGGCGTAGCTTGGTTCGTCGGCGGTGTAGCTTCGTTGGCGGCGGTAGCGGTCGGAGCCGTGCTCGCGGTTGTTTTTGCCGCGACTTTTCTAGTGGTTGGCTTGATGGCTGTTGCCCTGGTGGGGCTGACAGTGGCCGCATTCAAGGCTCGACGAACCGTCAGCGCCTCGCCTGATGCGGATGTTATCGAAGCACGCAACATTGGTGGCCATTCCTGGGTTGCCTATGGTTGGGACGGCTCACCGCATTGACAGTCCGCTCCTGACGCAGCCTTGCGCCAGCCTAACGTGATCCCCTAACGTCTCCCGGTCACAGGATCATGGCAGCTGTCGCCAAAGGGAGATTAAAATGATCGGACTAGTCGCAGTTATCAGGGTTCAAGAAGGGAAAGGCCCCGATTTTGAAGCCGTGTTCCTTAAACTGACCGAGAAAGTGCGCGCCAATGAACCTGGAAATCTACTCTACCAACTGACCAGGAGCCGCACTGAGGCCAACACCTACAAGGTACTCGAGCTGTATCGGGACCAGGAGTCTCTAACAGCCCATGGCGGTTCCGATCACTACAAGGAGTTGGGGCGAAAGATGGGCCCATTCATGGCCGGCCGCCCGGAGGTCGAGTTTCTCGACGCTGTCGTCTAAAATATTGGGGCGACTGACCCGCTTCGGTCCAAGCCGAAGCGGGTCGGCGTCATACTAGTGTCTGTTCCGTTTAATCAACGATAAAATAACCAAATCGGTTGACGCTTTCGCCATGGTATCCTTTGGGAGGATGGTATGGGAAGGCGGGCGCGCGGGATATCGTGGAGCGAAGGGGATCGGGCGGAGCTTGAGCG
>JANXTX010000199.1 GCA_025352165.1 Caulobacteraceae bacterium
GCGGCCAGCGCGCCGCCTTCATGTACAGCCTGATCGTCACCGCCAAAATGAACGATGTCGACCCACAGGCATGGCTCGCCGACGTCCTCGCCCGCATCGCCGAGCACCCCGCCCACCGGATCGACGAACTCATGCCGTGGACCTGGAAACATGCCCGCGTCGACCAGACCGTCAGCCAAGCCACATAACCGAGGCCACACGGCGCGGTCTACACTGGATGGTTACGAACCTTACTCCAAAATCCGCCTGTTGTTTCCAGGACCGTCGGCGCCCCGCGGGTTCCCGGTGCGGTGGTTTGCAATAGGCTGACAGGGCGAATACTGCTCGTGGCGTCGGGACTTGGCCCGCATTGGCGATGATCGAGTATAAGCTATGCAGCCATTCAATTTACGGCGCTGCCTCCCGCTTTTGGCGGTGATCACCCTGGCGGCTGGGTCATCGAGTCCCCATGCGGCCCCTAAGCTCGACAGCGCATGCCTCGATACCTTGATCAAGACCATCATCCTGGAAGACGATGTCTTCGAGGCCGGGCACGGGACCACGCCAGGAGAGCCGTCGATGCACGCCTTCTACCTTCCAGGCGCGAAGCGCTGCACGGCTGGTAGCGGATACACCCCGGCCGGCGCGCCGCCAAAGGCCATTGCCCTCTACCTGGCCAACCGCGAAAATCACGGGAAGATCGCCTATTGTCCGCAGCCCTTCTCGCCGGTCCGCATCTTCGCCGATGATCCCGCGACCGGCTGCCGGCCTGTGTCCGCGCCCTCGGCCAACGCCTGCGCTCTGAAGGCCTTTACCGGTCAGGGCGACGCGACGATCATCATCGCACAGGATACCGAGAACGTAATCGACCGTGAATTCGTCGCCTTCCTGCGCGACTACATCCCGTTGAACCCGAACGAGTTTCCTGGCTTCTCCAAATGCATGCACCGCTGATTTGGACTCTCCGCCATCACTAAGTGGCGCGGCAGTATTACGGTGACAGTGCATTTTATTGTTACATTTTAAAAGCTGAGCGCGCGAGTTAGATGCACCGTCATCGTATCCCACCGTATTCCACCGTATTCCACAGTAATACGGGCTAGGCTCCGCCCCCATTGCCGCTCTTGGGCAATACCCTGATGATCGCCATCATGCCGTTGTCCTCGTGGCCGAGAATATGACAGTGGTAAACGAAATCCCCGACGACTGGACCGCGAAAGTCCATCAACACCGTCACGCTGGGGTAGGGGCCGGTCCCGCTCCAGTATGGAACGTCTACCATGTCAAGAAACTGGCGCTCGCCTTCGGGGACCGGGACGCCATCGCGCGCCGTCAGCAGGAAGTGGATCTGGTGGATGTGGAATTCGTGGTTTTCCTGAGCATGGTTCTCGATCGTCCATTCTTCCACGGCGCCCTGCGTGGTCGTGATCGCCGGCGGGTTGTTGGGATCGAACAGTTCCCGCTTCTGCCCAGCGACCGTGATGTAGAAATTGGTCGGACTGAGCGGATTGTTGGGATCCGACAGCACCTCTGAGAAATGCAATCTGCGATGGGCTGTGACCGGCGCGCTCAACAGCCCGGCAAATCGTTCTCCACCCATCGGCGCTGCTGCGAAGGGCATTGGCATCACGGGCAAAGCTGTCGGCGTCGCCTCGGATGCGGTTTGCCCGCTAGCTGTCTGCCCGCGTCCTGTTTGGATGTAGGCGAGTGTGCGCGTCGTGTCGTTGTCTCCAACGGGGCCCGTGTCGACTTTTCGCGTTTCGAAAGCGGCCTGCGCCGTGTTGGCGGGCGGCGTTGTTACGATGAATTCGGCGCGGCCGGCCGGAGGGATCCGGATATGCTTGACCGGAACCAGTTCTCCGTGGTGGCGGTTTCCGTCATGCGAGCCTGTCGCCACGCCATCGAGCGCGGCGATTTCGAGTGTCTGATCGACGCGGTCATATTTCAGTGCGACGTCGGCGATGGTGTCGGCGGATGCATTCAATACGCGCCAGAATTCCCTTCGCCCGGGCGGCGCGACAATGACGCCGGGGATCGGCTTGGGCCAGGCATTCGGCACATAGTTCAGGGAGATGTCCCAGGCCGGGACCTTGCCCCCGGGGGAGGGGTTGCCGGCGACCGTCTGGTCGCGAATGATCAGCACCCGCGCCGGCAATCCGCCTACAGCCGGCTGGACGCTCTCGATGCCGTCGACGATGATCGCGCCCGACGCCCCGCCAAGGACGGCCGCCTCGGCTATCCCATGAATGTGAGGGTGGTACCAGTAGAGCCCGGGGGGTTCATCGGTCGGAAAGCGCAAATGGTAGTGGTAGCTCTCACCGCCGTTGACGACCGTGTGCAGCACTTCGTCCGAGTGGCACACTGGTGGCGTGTTCGTGCCGTGGAAATGCATGTTCATCGACGTGCTCGTCATAGGCGAGCTCGTGCAGTCGGCCTGACTTCGGGTCATGGCCATGCCAGGCATCGCCGCGGCGCCGGCGGGCAGGGTGTTGTGCAGGTCGATGTCGAGCGTATCCCCGGGCTTCACGTGCAGGGTCGGCGATTCCTTGCCATCGGACGTCACGAAGCAGTACAGCGCGCGCCCATCCTTGTCGGTGGATGATACGTAGTTGAGAGAAACACTGAGCTGGCCGTGGCGACTGTAGAGGGCTGGCGCCTCGGAGATCACGGTTCCGGCGGCGGGGCGTTGGCAGATTGGCGTCACGGCCTCGGCCGAGAACGCTGACGTTGCGGATGCGAGCAAGAGCAGGCCGCCCGCAAGGGCGGAACAATGATCGGTCATGGTTCAGGCCTCCCAGCCCGGGCAACTACGACACAACAATGACTTCATGTTGCGAATGAGTTTCAGTCTATGAGGCGGCCCCTCGCCCCGCAAGGTCAATTGTGCCGCATGCCACTCGCGTACCAACCTCAGGTAAGCAATTGCATGCTCTGTCGAAGTCAATCAGATGATCGAAGCGCTTCGCCCGGTGGACTTCCGGTGGCGCTGCCCCGCGGGGGGCGGGCGCGCGTCAGACCCAGCCCACGAGATTGAAGCTGATGATCCCCATTACGGCGCCTATTACGGTGACAGTGATTTAGTTCAATTGATACATTCTAATAACTGGGCGCGCGAGTTAGATGCACTGTCAACGCAATACTGTGACGGGGCACAACAACTGGCGGGTTTACCCCACCCTCTACCGTCATGGCCGGGTTCTTATCCCGGCCACCCATCGTCCCGCTCGCTCGTTCACGACGATTTCCCCCGGTCGCATCATGGATGGCCGGGATAATAACCCGGCCATGACGGTAGAGAAGAGGGCCCCCCATCTCGCCGCGTCAGGCGACCTCGTCCTTCAGCGACTGCATGTCGATGACAAAGCGGTACTTCACATCACCCTTCGCCATCCGCTCATACGCGGCGTTGACCGCATTGATCGGGATGATCTCGATATCGCTGGCCACGTCATGCGCCGCGCAGAAATCCAGCATTTCCTGCGTCTCGGCGATGCCGCCGATCAGCGAGCCGGCCAGCGAGCGCCGACCCATCAGCAGGTTGAACACCGAGATGCCGCGGTGTTCTCCGGGAGGCGCCCCGACCAGCACCATGCTGCCGTCAAGGGCCAGCGCGTTCATATACGGCCCCAGATCCAGCGTCGCGGCGACGGTGTTGAGGATGACGTCGAATTTCCCGGCCACCGACTTTATTGCCTCGGCGTCGGTCGACAGCACCACGTGATCGGCGCCCAGGCGGCGCGCATCGGCCTCCTTGCCGGGTGATGTCGTGAACAACGTTACCTCCGCGCCCATGGCGTGGGCGAGTTTGACCCCCATGTGGCCGAGGCCGCCCAGTCCGACCACACCGACCTTCTTGCCCGGCCCGACCTTCCAGTGCCGAAGGGGCGAATAGGTGGTGATTCCGGCGCAGAGCAAAGGCGCGGCGGCGGCCGGGTCCATGCCCTCGGGCACTCTCAGCACAAATTCTTCGCGAACGACGATCTTGTCGGAATATCCGCCATGGGTGTTGGCGCCCGTTCCCTGTTCGGGGCTGTTGTAGGTGCCGGTGAAGCCGTTCTCGCAATACTGTTCCAGGCCCTCATGGCATGGCGTGCAATGGCGGCAGCTGTCGACCATGCAGCCGACACCGACCAGATCGCCGGTCCTGAATTTCGTCACGCTCGCGCCGGTCGCGGTCACGCGCCCGACGATTTCGTGGCCCGGCACCAGCGGATAGGTCGAGCCGCCCCATTCGCTCTTCGCGGCATGCAGGTCCGAGTGGCAGATGCCGCAAAACAAGATGTCGATCACGACATCCACCGGACCAGGCTCGCGGCGCTCGAACTCAAAGGGACCAAGCGGCGTATCGTGGCTGGTGGCGGCGTAGGCGTGGGTATGCATTCGGAATTTCCTGATGGATGGTGTTGGGGACGCCCCCGAGTGACGCGCCGACGCTGAATATCGGCACGCGTTATGGACTTAGCCTATTTTCCAAACCGCGTCGGCACAATTTCAGCGCCCGTCGGGGACATGATCCAATTGCCACTTGCAATTGGTTCGTGTCCCCATCCCCGGTCGTGTCTCGCCACCTACCGCGTTGGCGACGCCAGCCTCACCTCGAACAACCTCGGCCACAGCTTGCCTGTGACAAACAGCCGGTCGCCGGCGGGATCATAGGCAATACCGTTCGGCACCGCATCGTCGCCGCGCTCGCCGACCATCGCGGCAAGGGGCGCTACATCAACCCAGGCGATCACATGGCCGCTCTTCGGGTCGATCACGGCGACCGTATTGGTCATCCAGATATTTGCGTAGAGCCGGCCCTTCACCCATTCCAGCTCGTTGATGTTGAGTACCGGCTTACCATTGGCGGTAACCGTCACATGACCGGTTTCCCTCAGAGTGTCGGGATCGAGAAACCGGATGTTCGAGGTCCCGTCGCTCATGATCAGCCGCGTCGCGTCACTGGTCAGCGCCCAGCCTTCGCCAGGATAGTGGAAGCTCGAGCGCAGGCGAAAGGTCGAAAGATCGTAGACGAACCCGATTCCCGTTCGCCACGTCACCTGGATCAGGCGGTCCTTCCAGGGAACTATGCCTTCGCCGAAGTATACGCCGGGCAGTTCGTATTCCCGCAGGACCCGTCCTGTCTTCAACTCGACCTTGCGGATCGACGAATGACCCTCGAGACCGGTGCTCTCGTAAAGAAATCCGTTCTTGTAGACGAGACCTTCGGTGAAGGCGCCGGTATCGTGCGGATAGCTGTTGACGACGCGAACGCCCCACGTGGGAACAGTCGCCGCCGCTTGACCGCTCAAGCCCGCGACCAGCGCGATGAAGGCGAGCAGCAGGATTCCTCTGGGGTTCACGCTCCAACCTCGACGCCTCGACGCAACCGCGCATCCAGGCGCCAAAAAACCGCTTTGACGAAACTAAGCAAGCGTCAACCTCAGAGGATGAGGAGTGCGCAAGGTCGCCCTCTAAAGCTCTGCGGTGCGAAGCCGCAGGGCATTGCCAACAACGCTCACGGACGAAAGCGCCATGGCCGCCGCCGCGATGGCCGGCGACAGTAATAAGCCAAACGTTGGGTAGAGCGCCCCGGCGGCGATCGGCACGCCCGCGAAATTGTAGACGAAGGCGAAGAACAGGTTCTGGCGGATGTTTCGCATGACCGCGCGCGACAGGCGCCGCGCCCTGACAAGGCCGGTCAGATCGCCCTTCAGCAAGGTCACGCCCGCGCTTTCGATGGCCACGTCCGCGCCGGCGCCCATGGCGATCCCCACGTCGGCCGCGGCAAGCGCCGGCGCGTCGTTGACGCCGTCGCCCGCCATGGCCACCACCCGGCCTTCGCGGCGCAGTTTTTCCACCACCTTGGCCTTGTCGCCAGGCAAAACCTCGGCCTCGACCTCGTCGATGCCGAGCCTGTGGGCGATGGCCAGCGCCGTGGTCCTGTTGTCGCCGGTAAGCATGACGAGACGCACCCCGTCTGCCTTAAGCTCCAGCACGGCCTCGGCTGTCGTCGCCTTGATCGGATCGGCGATCGCGAAAACGCCGGCGAGCGCGCCGTCGACGGCCGCGAAGATCGCCGTAGCGCCATCGCCTCGAAACGTCTCGGCCCCCGCGTCCAGCGCTTTGGTGTCCACGCCGCGTTCAGCCATGAACCGACCGTTCCCGACCAGCACAGCGCGACCTTCGACCTTGCCGGTCACGCCCTTGCCCACCGGTGAGTCGAAGTCAGATGGTTCGCTCAGTGTGATGGCCCGGTCGTTGGCGGCGCGCACGATCGCCTCGGCCAGCGGATGCTCGCTCGACCGCTCCAGGCTCGCTACGAGGCGTAGCAACTCGGTTTCGTCAAAACCGGCGACGGGTTGCATCGCCGTCAAAGCGGGCCGCCCCTCGGTCAGCGTGCCTGTCTTGTCGATGACGAGCGTATCAACCTTCTCGAAGCGCTCCAGCGCTTCGGCGTTCTTGATCAGCACACCGGCCCGGGCGCCGCGTCCGACCCCAACCATGATCGAGATCGGCGTCGCCAGGCCCAGGGCGCACGGGCAGGCGATGATCAGCACCGATACCGCCGCGACGAGGGCATAGGAAACTCTCGGCTCCGGTCCGACAACGGCCCAGACGCCAAAGGCGATCAGGGCGCAGGCGATCACCGCCGGCACGAACCAGCCCGAGACCGTGTCGGCAAGTCGCTGGATGGGCGCGCGGCTGCGCTGCGCCTGCGCCACCATCTGCACGATTTGCGAGAGAAGCGTGTCCGCGCCCACCTTGTCGGCGCGCATCACGAACGCGCCGGTCTTGTTGATCGACGCCCCCACCACCTTGTCGCCCGGCGCCTTGGTGACGGGCATGGATTCGCCCGTGACCATGGACTCATCGATCGCGGCGCGCCCCTCGATCAGTTCCCCATCGACCGGGATCTTCTCCCCGGGCCGCACGCGCAGACGATCGCCGACAACAACAAGTTCGAGCGCGACATCTTCGTCGACCCCGTCCGGGCGAATGCGACGCGCGGTCCTGGGGGCCAGATCGAGCAGGGCGCGGATCGCCCCCGAGGTATGCTCGCGCGCCCGCAGCTCCAGCACCTGACCCAGCAGGACAAGCACGGTGATCACCGCGGCCGCCTCGAAATAGACCGGAATCGCGCCGCCTTTCATTCGCAAGGCCATTGGGAACAGGCCCGGCGCCAGGAGCGCGACAACACTGTATGCGTAGGCGACCCCGATCCCCATCGCGACCAGGGTGAACATGTTGAGACGCCAGGTCACTAGCGAGCGCCAGCCGCGCCCGAAAAACGGCTGGCCACACCACATCACCACCGGCGTGGCGAGGGCGAACTGAATCCAGTTGGAGATATTTTCATTCACCAGCCTGGCCGTGAGGCCGATATGACCGCCCATTTCCAGCACGAATACCGGCAGCGCGAGGGCAAGCCCTATCCAGAAGCGCCGCGACATGCTTGCGAGTTCGGCATTGTCGCCTGGCTTGGCCGTAACCGTCTCGGGCTCCAGCGCCATACCGCAGATCGGGCACTGACCCGGCCTGGCCTGTCGAACCTGTGGGTGCATCGGGCAAGTATACATACCCCTGCCCACCGCTGGTGACATTGGGGCATCCGGGTGGCCGTGGCTGTGACCGCACGGGTCATGGGAGTCGGTAGGGGCGCTCATTTTTCGATCCCTCCCCGAGACCTTGCATTATACCCCCTTGGGGCATTACCTATACCCCAGGTGGGCATTTAACAAGTTTCGGAAAGTACCCATGGGTTCAGTCACGCCAACGCCTGCGTCGCCCCCTGACAGCCAGCGGCGAAGGGCGGCGCTGCTCAATCGCCTTAGTCGCGTGGAGGGGCAGGTGCGAGGCATCGCGCGGATGATCGAGGACGAGCGCTATTGCATCGATGTGTTGACCCAACTGCAGGCCGTGCGCGCGGCGCTTGCTCGTGTTGAATCCGAAATGCTCAACGATCACCTGCATCACTGCATCGAAGGCGCGATTGTCGGCGGCGACGCCGATGATCAGAGGCGCAAGGCCGCCGAACTCATCGAACTCCTGCGGAGGGCCGCGAAATGACCGCGCGCCGCGCCGCTCTCCTGGTCGCCCTGCCAATGACGCTGGCCTTCGCCGGCTTGGCTCACAGCCAGGATGAGGCTCCCGCGAATTCCATGCCGGGTATGGATATGACCCCCGCCGCGACACCGCCGCCCAAAACGCGGATTCCGAAAGCGCCGATCGCGCCGGATGAGGCCGCCATGCCGGGCATGTCTGTCGACAGCATGGACATGTCCGGGATGTCCATGAAGGGCGGCGAGATGGCGATGATGCCGGCCTCGCTCGGTTCGGGCTCCGCGATGCAAGAGTCCTCGGGAACCTCATGGCAGCCGGCCGCGACACCAATGGAAGGGAACATGGCACAGCATGGCGCGTGGTCGACCATGCTCCATGGGTACATCGACGGCATCTATGATCATCAGGGCGGACCGCGCGGCGCCGACAAGACTTTCAGCGAAAGCATGCTGATGGGAATGGCCGAACACCCCCTCGGCGCCGGGCGCTTGACCCTTCGCACCATGCTTTCGCTTGATCCCCTGATGGGCAGGGACGGCTATCCACTGCTGCTGCAGACGGGCGAGACCGCCAACGGCGTCACGCCGCTGATCGATCGCCAGCACCCCCATGATCTGATCATGGAATTGTCGGCTCTCTACGGCCGGCCGCTCGGCAAGGATACGTCGGTTTTTCTATATGTCGGCTATCCCGGCGAGCCGGCGCTGGGCCCGCCCACCTTCATGCATCGCTTCTCGGGTATGGACAATCCGGCCGCGCCGATCGCGCACCATTGGCTCGATGCGACCCATGTCACCTTCGGCGTCGTCACTACCGGTTTCATTCACGGCCCGTGGAAGGTCGAGGGCTCGGTCTTCAATGGCCGAGAGCCTGACCAGTATCGCTGGGATTTCGACAAGCCACGCCTCGACTCCTGGTCCGGGCGGCTGTCATTCAACCCAACGCCGAACTGGTCCCTCCAGGTCAGCCACGGCCATATCCACAGCCCCGAGCAGCTCGAGTCGGCTGTCAGTCAGGACCGTACAACCGCATCGGTGATCCATGACCTGCCGTTCAGGGACGGCAATTGGCAGACAACCTTCGCCTGGGGTCGAAACCGCCTCGCGCCAGGCCCGACGCTCGATGCCTTCCTCCTCGAATCCGCCATTTCATGGAAGCGGCACACGGTCTTCGCGCGCGGCGAGGTCGCTGAGAAAAACGAACTCTTTCAGTCGCCGAACCCGCTGACGGGCCAGGTGTTCACCGTCGCCACCGCCAGCCTCGGCTACATCTACGATATCCCGCTCTCCGGACATCTCTCGTTCGGGTTGGGCGTTGTCGGTAGCGCCTACGCCCTGCCGGACGCCATCAGGTCGGCCTACGGCGACAGCCCGCTGTCGGCCATGGGCTTTATCCGCATGAAAATTCTCTAGTCGCCGGAGCCGCCATGAAGTCCAATTCAGTCCTGACCGCGGTTTCAGCTCTTGCCATCGCCACCGGCGCCGCCGCCCATCCCTTGCCGAAGTCCGCGACGCCGGCGCCCAATGCGGTCCTCGCGGCCAGTCCGCCTCAGATTAGCATTACTTTCAGCGAAGGCCTGATCCTGAGGTTCTCCGGGCTGGAGATCACCGATGGCGCGGGACGCAAGGCGGCTCTTGGCGCGCCTTCGCTCAATCCCTCCAATGACCGGGAGCTCATCGTCCCGGTGCGGTCGGCCCTGCAACCGGGGCTATACACGGTGAGCTGGCACGCGGTCGGCGACGACACGCATCACGTCGCCGGCCGCTACACTTTCGCTTTGAAGCGATGATGATCGAAGCGGGGCTCATCGCCTCCCGATTTCTCCACTACGCGGCGCTTCTGGTTCTGTTCGGCGGGACGCTCTTTCCCCTTTACGCCTTTCCGACGTCCTCGATGCGTCCCGACTGGTTCATGGCGCGGCAAAGGCGAGCCGAGACCATCGCCGCAGTCCTCGCGCTTGTCAGCGGTCTCGCGTGGCTGGCCTTCACAACCGCCGAAATGAGCGGTGTGGCTAGCGACGCCCTATCGCCGTCGGCGGTATGGGATGTGGTCAAGGAGACGGGCTTTGGGCGCCTTTGGGTGGGCCGCCTTGGTCTCATGGCGGCTATCGTTTCGACCATTGTCGCTCGGACATCATGGGCGCTTTGGGTCTCGCCGTTTCTGGCGGGTGCTTTGCTGGTGAGCCTTGCGGGCGCCGGTCATGGATCCGCACCCGAAGGTCCTCTGGGCGCGTTGCATGCAGTGTCGGACGGTTTTCATCTCTTGGCCGCCGGCCTGTGGCTGGGCGCGCTTGCGCCTCTCTCCTGGACCATGCGGGCAGCCCTGTACGAGAAGCTTGCTCAAAGGGGTTTCGAGGTGGAAATCGTCCTTCAGCGCTTCTCCGGCGTGGGGTACCTCGCCGTCGCGATTCTCATCGGGACGGGCCTGGTCAACAGTTGGTTTCTCGTCGGCTCGCTGCGGATGCTCACGGAAAACCCGTACGGCCGCCTGCTTGCGATTAAGCTTGGCCTGTTCGTGGCCATGATGGCATTTGCGTCCGCAAACCGCTTCTGGATTGCGCCAACCCTGGTTCGGACAGGCAGTGCCGATCATGGCCCTGGATTGCGCCGCATTCGCAACCACATCGCGTTTGAACAGGCACTCGGTCTGGCCGTGATCGGTGCGGTCAGCGTCCTCGGAACAATGCAGCCGGCAATCCAAAACTGATGGCCAATCGACCACCTCTTCATTCCCACGACTGGTCGGGGTACTTTCGAGCGGGCCCATATCCATGTCAGTGAAGACACTCGCGCAACTGGTCGAGCAGGGCGGTCGAATTGTCTACGGACCTCGATGGCGTTCCCGGCTTGCCCGCGCCCTCGACCTCAATCCGCGCACCGTTCGCAAGATTGCCAAGGCGGCGGAGTGCGGTGAACATTACCCGGTTTCACCAGGCGTCTTGAGGGAGTTGGCGGTGTTGGCGCGGGATTCGGCGCGCGTGTTGGACTCATGCGACGCCGAGGGGCGGCGGCAAGCTCAGCGTTGCGAGGCGATCGCCTCGGAACTCGTTGAGGCTGCAAGAACCTGGAAACCGACGAGCCAACATTGAGACGAGCGCTTGAACTGCCTCCGGACAACTATAGCGGTAAGGGGTGGGGAAAGAACGCCCGGCCGGGACACCAGGCCCCGGCCGGGATATCGCTAGAACGCGGTGCTGCCGTTCGGCGTGCCGAGGCCGGTCGGACCGTCATAGCCGACTGCCGCATGGCAGAAGTAGGCGGGCTTGCCCGTGCAGCTCCCGTTGCTGCCCGAGGTGACGTCGTTCAGCGCGCCAGTGTTGGCGTACGGATCGCTGCCGTAGTTCACCGTGCCGCCGTTGTTGCCATAGATGCCGCCGATCAGCGGGGCGGCGACACTTGTGCCGCCATAGACCTGCCAGGCGGAGTGGGTCGCGGTGGTGGGACCATAGACTGCCACGCCCGTTGCAGGGTCGGCCACGGCGGAGACATCGGCTTCCATGCGCATTGCACAGCCGGTGTCGGTCTGCCACGAAGGCTTGGCGTAGAAGATGCTGCATCCGCTGCCGGCGCCGGACCAGACGGTTTCAGTCCAGCCGCGAGCCGAGCCGCTGGTGACCAGATGCGTCCCGCCGACCGCGATCACGTGTGGCGAAGTAGCGGGGAACTGCGCGCCATAGCCGCTGTCACCGGTGCTGGCGGTGATTGCGACGCCGGGGTGATTGTAGTCCGCCTCATAGGCCGTCGACCCGGACTCGCCGCCTCCATAGCTGTTGCTGATGACATGCGCTCCTTTGCCAGCCGCCGTGTTGACTGCCGTTCCCAGATTGCCCGAGGTCGCCGAATTGGCTTCTACCAGAATGATTTTGCAGTTCGGGCACATTGCGCTGGCCATGTCGAGATCGAGCGCGGTTTCCTGAGCCCAGCCGACGTTTGTCTTCGGATAGCTGCCTTTCACGCCGCTCTGATTGTATTTTGCGAAGCAGCCGTTGGCGGTGGTGCAGGTCGGCAGGCCGTATTGGGCGCGATAGACGCCAAGGTCGGCCTCTGCATTCGGATAGCCATAGGCGTCGACGATCGCGATGGTCGTCGAGGAGCTGCCCGATGTTGTAATATTATAGGCCGAGTCCAGGTCGGCGGGGCCGTATCCTGACGGCGTCACATTTATCATCGCGTCGCGAGCTATTGCCCGCCCGGCGCTGTCAGTCACGACATGGGCGTGACAGCGGGCGAATCCTTTGGGAACCAGCCTTGAACAGACCGCGACATGATACACATTCCCGGAACGCTCGACAGGCTCGGCGGAGGCGACAGACACCACCCCAAACAGAATCCCGGCGGCCAACGCCGCCGAGGATAAGATACGATACATCGGTAACTCCCGTTTTGATGCGGTTCGGTCCATCAGGTATGTTTCACCCCATCCGCCGCTCTGCGCAGCAGGTGCTAAAGCCGGGCAGTGGTCAAGGGGGAAAATTTAGTGCCTTTTCCGAAGATGGCGATGCCTTTCTACTGCCACAATCCGTCGAGATGGTGATCAGTCAGGTTCATGTAGCCCTTCAATCAGACCCACTCCAACGTCGCGTCTCATAGTCAAATCATCGCCAACACACGGTCCAGACAGCAGTTTCGTATCTCGACAGGAGTGACCGTTGCGGGGCATTCGCTCCATATCGACCTTCGGTTCAGACCTGCGAAGAACGGTGATCGCGGGGGGCTCGTGGCGACTTGACTGGGAATCCCGTCGCACCAGGCTAACTACCCCAGCCAACCTCCCGTTGCCGCGACACCCCACAGGCCGAGTCCAAGGTAGATCAGGGCGGCGCCGGCCTGCAGCCACCTGATCGGCAGCACCCGCGTGACGCCGTGGCCGAGCAGAACGGCCGGAATGTTGGCGATCATCATCCCCGTTGTGGTGCCCGCGGTCACCAGCAGCACGTCATGGAAGCGCGCGGCGAGCGCGACCGTGGCGATTTGCGTCTTGTCGCCGATCTCGACGAGAAAGAACGACACGGTGGTTGTCAGGAAGACGCCCCAGTGATGCAGGCCGGCATTGTCTTCCTCCTCCGCCTTGTCCGGGACCAGCGCCCACAAGGCCATCGCCACGAACGAGAGCGAGACGGCATATTTGAACCAGACCGCTGACAGCAGGCTCGACAGGAAGAAGCCGGCCATAGCCGCCAGGCCATGATTGCCCAGGGTGGCGACGAAGATCCCCAGCAGAATGGGGACCGGCTTGCGATAACGGCTGGCCAGTATGATGGCGAGCAGTTGCGTCCGGTCGCCCATTTCGGCGAGTGCGACCAGAACAGCCGAGACGAGATAGGTTTCCACGAAGTTGTCCTGGGTCAGGCAAGATACGGCGCGGATACCCGCAAGCCGAAAACGCCCAGGCCATGGGGCTCGTCAAGCGGATCAGCGGTGCATTCTTCTGGCGACCCCGCGGGGCGCCGCCCCTCGTCCGATGCTGGCTGCATTCGACGCCCCCGGAATCACGGGGACACAATGTGTGCCGCAGAGGCACGGAAAGGAGTTCGATATGAACTAGAGACCGTGTCGTAAAGCTGCGTGGATGATGAGGGAAGGCCCCTCGGGATCGGCTTTCAGGAGCGGGTTCCAAACCAGCCCGAGCTGCCGCGGTAGAAGAGTCGTGGTGGTGAGCGTCGGGTGAAAAGTCCCGGCCTTGACCGGGGCAGGTGAGTGTCCGGAAGACGAGCATGATGCCGCAGTCGTCGCTTCTGCGCTTGCGCGTCGGATGGTACTGCCAACAACCCAAGACGGTTGAAGGCCGCC
>JANXTX010000221.1 GCA_025352165.1 Caulobacteraceae bacterium
ACGATCGAGCGGATCAGCTTGGGCCTCCGGCCAGCCAGTGCAGTGCGTAACTGCTTGACCAACATGAGCATTTTAGAGTCCGCGATGCTGCTCAGATAGGAGGTTACATCGCCCAGCTCGCTTCGCAGCACCTTTCCCGTCGAGGCCCGCGGCAATTGGGCGCGGAGCTCGACGATCCTGGGGACTTTGACGAAAGCGAGGCGCTCGCGGCAGAACCTGCGAATCTGATCTTCCGCCAAGCCTGCGTCGGCCACCACCGCCGCCTTGATCAACGTTCCCATACTGGGAATCGTGACACCCAGCGCCGCGGCCTCGCGGATACCGGGGCATTCCAGCAACACTTCCTCGACCTCGGCGAGGTCCACCTTGTAGCCGGCGATATCGACGAAGCTCTGCTTTCTCCCGACGATCGCCAAACGGCCTTGCGTATCGAGGAGGCCGATATCCCCGGTGCGATAGTAGCCGTCCCGGAAGACCTCACGCGTCTGGTCGGGACGATTGTCGTAGCCGCTCGGCGGCAATGTCGGGCTGTTTACCCAGATCTCGCCCTGCGTATCGACCCCGAGTGTCGCGCCTTCGGCGTTGCGGATCTGCAGTCCCACATTTCGCAGTGGCGTCGCCGGTGACGCCGACCGGTCACGCTCGGCCGGCTCGAGATCGATGGCGATCGAACCTGCCTCCGTCGAGCCGTACAGCGAACGGATCGGCAGTCCGAACCGCGCCAGAAATCGCTCATAGGTGCGTTTTGGCAGGAAATCGCTCGACGAAACGCAAAGCCTAACCGGGCTGAAGTCGATCGGAAAGTGATCCGGCAGCCCCAGCAGCACCGAGAACTGATAGGGCACGCCCGGAAAGAAACGGATCCCTTCGCGGGCGACCAGATCCGCCAAGCGACCGCACTGGTTGAGGAACGGGACGTCGCCACCGTTCTCCTCCATCGGCTGTTCAAGGATCACCAGCGTCGCGCCGAGATAGATCGCGTCCAGCAGGCAGTTGCCGATGCCGTAGGAATGAAACAGCGGGATCGTGCACAGGATCGTATCGTCCCTCGTCAGTTGGACGGTCTCGATGAAATTCTTCGCCTCGTACCAGAGGTTTTCCTGCGTGCAGCAGATGCGCTTGTAGGTGTCGGTTGAACCGGACGTGTAGAGATACAGGGCGCGATCGCTCGCCGAGGCTGTCTCGTTCTCATCGCTGTCAGCGCCCTGCAAGGTTTCGAAACCGATGGCCCCAGGCGCGTCGGTTCCAACCGCGACCAGCAAGATCCGCGGCGAGAGCTCACTTGCGATCAGTCGGCAGGCTTCGAGCCCGGCGCCGCCGGTGATCACCACACTGGCCTGCCCGTCGGCGATGAACCGCTGCAACTCGCCGCGGGTATAGCCTGGATTGAGCGGCAGGCAGATCGCCCGCAGTGATACAGTTGCCAGGAAGGCGATCACGAACTCCGGGCAGTTCGGCAGGGCGATAGCGACGCAGTCGCCCGGGTTCACGCCCAGCGAGCGGAGGCCGCCGGCAAGGCGACGAACCCGCGCGGCAAGTTCGTCATAACGGATCCGCTCAGCGCCACAGACAATCGCCAGTTTCGCCGGATCGGTGCGTTCGGCCAAACGGAGCATCGCCGTGATCATCACACCGCTCCTCTGTTAACGTCCGCCATCGCCTACCCTCTCGCTATTCGAAGCCAATAGTCGCGCGAGACATGCGCCGGTCGCCCGCCTATTGCCTATCAACTCTCGCTGTTCGATATGCCCTTTGGTCGCCCCCCGCCAAGTCGCGCCGGTCTGTCCGACAGGTCAATAACCGAACCCGATCTTTCAGGAGACCTCCGACCACGCAATGCAGGCGAACTTTTGGCAGGGACGGTGACACGATGAGTTTTCTGGATCGGGAGCGGGCGGCGCTCGAACGGTTCCTGCCGGGCCTGGATGCCGTGCTGTCGGACACCCCCCTGCTGGAGATGGAACAGATCGGCAATCCCTCGATCGCGGCGTTTCGCGAGCTCCGTGGACCAGGTCTGTTGATACCCGTTGAATTCGGTGGTCGTGGCGCGTCCGCCCTCAACGCCGTCAGGATACAGCGCGCCATCGCTTCCCGCTCGCCGTCGCTGGCGGTCGCGACAACGATGCACCATTTCACCATCGCCACGGTGTTGGCCATCAGCCCCGACGATCCTGGCGCCGAGGGCGAACTGCTGTCGGCTGTCGGTCATGGCAACCTGATCATCGCGTCGGGATTTGCCGAGGGAAAAACCGGTGTCAGCATCCAGACATCGGCCTTGTCGGTGCGTGAGACTACCGGTGGTTTCATTCTGAACGGCGGCAAGAAGCCCTGCAGCCTCTCGCATTCGATGGATTTCTTCACTGCCAGCACCCCGGCGCCGCCGGGCATGGACGCGGGCCTGGCGGTCGTGATCATTCCCGCCGATGCGCCCGGTCTTGAGCGCCGTCCATTCTGGCGCAGCCCGGTGCTAGCAGGGGCCGAGAGCGACGAGGTCTTCCTGCGGGACGTCCTGGTGACAGCCGACGATTTTGTCCCGATGGGGGGCCCGGGCCGTTCGGACGCTGTGCAGGAGCGCGGTTTCCTGTGGTTCGAATTGCTGATCTCGGCCTCGTATCTCGGCATAGCCAGCGGGCTGGTCGAGCGGGTCCTGACCGCGGGCCGCGGCGGCGCCACGGATCGGGTCGCCCTGGCGCAGGAGGTGGAAACCTCAATGGCGGCGCTGGAAGGGATCGCCCGCGCCATGGACGCGGGGGAAGCGGGCAACGATGAACTCGGCAGAGTCATTCTCGCCCGCTATGCCGTGCAGGCTTCGATCGACCGCGTCACCTCGCTGGCTTTCGAGTTACTTGGGGGCATGGCGTTCATCCAGTCCGCGGAGATCGCCAATCTGGCCGGCGCGACCCGGGCGCTGTCGCTGCATCCGCCCTCGCGGCTGGCTGCGGCGAATCGTCTCGACGCCTACCTCATGGGCGCGCCGCTGATCCTGGATTGACCGCCGCGCCTAGATCCCGCCACGTGTCGATCACCCGATGTCCGGCGCCCGCCAGCGCCTGCACGGCGGCGGGCAGGTCCCGCTCCTGAACCAGGATGTAGTCCGTCTCCCAGGTAGAATAAGCAAACAGACTGATTCCGGCCTCGGCGATCGACTGAGTCACGGCCGCCACAATACCAACAGATTCAAGCTCAAAGACGCTCGCAACCGTCAGACATCTGAATCCTGCGCTGAGCTCAGCCTCGGCGGGGGCGAATTCTTCCTGGCAAACCAGGGTCACGCCATGCTCGGAAACCAACGTTGCCGAAAATGCGCCGCTCGTCGTGGCGGGGACCGAAAATTCACGCGGCAGCCGCGCCAGGGCGAATACCCCACCGAGAATGCGGATTTCCAGGGCTTGGGCCATTGGCTTGGTTCCTCTTGTGAGAGCATATATTTTGTCGTCGCTCGCCAGGGTTCGCCTTCGACGTTCGGCTCGCAATCGTTAGGGTGACAATTGGCCGGTGACAGTCAAACAAGCAGCTATGATTCGGCGCTCGATTCGCTCGGGGACTGGATCGACGCTTCGATAGCCGAAGCGCCCAACAAGCAGCTGCTTGAGCAGCAGTTGCAGACCATCGGCGGCGACGAGGCGTTGATGCACTTCCTGCATCGTTTCGTCGTTTTCAACGACGCCCTGGCCGCGCGCGTACCATTTCTGGCCGGCTTGATTCACCTGACGCCCGACCTGTTCATCGACCCGGAAGCGGACCAGGATTTCTGCCGCCAGGTGAACGGGCGCATCGCGGCCTATGTGGCCGAGGCGGCCAGTGACGAATACCGCATGACGCCCGACAGAAACCTGGTCCACCAGTATCTTTCACAGAAGTTCTTCGGCGGTGTTCTGCGGCACTTTCAAGTCGATGGCGCGACCTTCGATCGCCGCCATCCGCTCCCGGCGTGCCTGGCCGAGCTGCTCGGCGAAGCCCGTGGCAAGTTCTTTCAGCAGCGCGCCCCGGGCGAAATATTCGCGGCCCTGGGCTTCCACGTCGGCCTCGAGTTCTTCGCGGACCAGGAATTCAACCTGGTCGACCAGTATCTCCGCCTGCGGTATCCTGAACTGGTCGCCGGCCTGGAGGGCGACGGCCCTGATCGCTCGGCCTATCTGTGGCTGGCGACGCACACGGTCGTCGAGATTGGCCACTATCGCGCGGGTATCGCGGCGCTGAAGGCGGCCCTGACCTACTGCTACCCACGCGAGCAGGCGCCGCTGATGCTCGCGAGCATCAAGCAGGGCTTCAACAGCTTCGTCGATCTGCAGAGACGATACTACGAAAGCGTCCGCCTTGATTTTGCCTGACGGCGCCACGGCCACATCAGACCCCATTCATGGTCAACCGCTGAGCGTCGGCATCGACCGTCTTTGCCTCGATGATGTCGTCACCGTCGCGCGCGGAGGCCGGATGATCGCTCCGCTGAATGAAACGGTCGCCCAGCGGATCGAGCAGACCGCGGCCTGGGTCGCCCGCACGGTGGACGAGATCGTCTCGGCCCGCGAGGGGGGACGGACTCCCTCGGCCTACTACGGGATCAACACCGGATTTGGCGCCCTCGCCGGCCGTTCGGCGCTTGATAGCGAACACACCATCGAAGTCCTCGGGCGAAATCTGATCGCCAGCCATTCGGTTGGCGTCGGCCCGTATTTCGATCTGGCCACCGTGCGGGCGGCGCTGCTCATCCGCGCCCAGTCCCTCGCGCATGGGCGTTCGGGAGTGCGGCCCGTGATCGTCGAAACCCTGATCGCAATGATCAATGAAGGGGTCTACCCGGCCGTTCCCGAGCAGGGCTCTCTTGGCGCCAGCGGCGACCTCGCTCCCCTGGCTCATATGGTGCTGGTGATGTCTTCGCCGCCGGAAGCTCCGGCTCGGGCGGACGGACTGGCGTGCGACCCGACCGATGGCGAGGCGTTCGTCGCCTGCGAGCCGGATCAGATGCTTCCTCAGGGTTCATTGTATCTCACCGAGCAATACGACAACGGGCGACAGACACTGTGGCGACGGGCCGCCGGGGCAGAGGCGATGGCCCCTGTCGGCGGCAAGATCGTATTGCAGGCCAAGGAAGCGCTCGCCCTGACCAACGGGGCGACCTTTTCGGCGGCGATCGCGGCGCTCGCGTTGCGCGACGCCCTCAATCTCCTAGACCATGCGGCGCTCATGGTCGCCATGACCCTGGAGGGTATCCGCGGTTTCCGCGATCCGTTCTTTCCGCACGTTCATCTGGCGCGCGGCCACCTGCGCGCCGGGCAGTTCGCGCGACAGGTCCTCGATTTCGTCGATGGCAGCACCTTGCTTGATCCCGGCGACCTTGGCGTCAACCCGGCCCGCGTTCCCCCGCAGGATCCATATTCAATCCGCTGCGCGCCGCAGGTTCATGGAACAATCGCCGACACGCTGGATCTGGCCCGGCAATGGATCGAGATGGAGCTCAATGCGGCAACCGACAATCCGCTGATCTTTCTGGAACTGGAACGCAGCTACAAGAGCGTATCGGGCGGCAACTTCCATGGAGAACCGATCGCCATGGCGATGGACTTCATGGCCATAGCGCTGACGGAACTGGGCAGCATGTCCGACCGTCGCATGTTCGCGATGAACGACTACTATCCGGCCCGGACCTATGCCGATCCGGTCGCGCGGACGGGTCCTCTGCATGGACTGAACAGCTTTCTTGTCGAGGAACCGCCCGGACAGGCCGGCTTGAACACCGGGCTGATGATGCTGCAGGCGACGGCCGCCTCGCTGGTGTCGGACTGCAAGGCGCTTGCTCACCCCGACAGCGTCGATTCCATTCCGAGTTCCGGCAATCAGGAGGATCATGTCAGCATGAGCCTGAACGCCGCCCGTCACGCCCGCGAGATCGTACGCAATATCGAGCAGGTCGTCGCTCTCGAGCTGATCTGCGCCGCCCAGGCAATGTCGTTGCAGCTGTCCAAGAACGGCAATTCGGAGCTGCGCCCAGGATGCGGCGCCGGAGCCGCTTACGACCTTCTGAGGTCTTCGGGTGTGGCGGCCCTGCATCAGGACCGGGTTCTCTACCCAGACATCCGGGCTGCGGTGACCCTCGTGCGGAATGGCGAACTTCTGCGGGCGGCGCGCGCCGCGGTTCCCGCGGCATCCGGACCGTCCCCTGGATGACCGCTGTCGCGCCCTTGCAGCCCGAGACGGTTCGTGTGCGATGGCTCGAGGTCGACGACACGGCTTCCACGAAACTGGCCTGCTGGCGCAACCTGCTTGATGAACAGGAACAGGCACGCGCCGATCGTTTCCGGTTCGCGCGTGACCGCGACGTGTTCATCGCCGCCCATGCCCTTCTGCGGTCGATGCTCAGCGAAGCCACGGGCGTCTCGCCCGACACATGGCGCTTTTCGATCGGCCGATATGGCAAGCCGGCGGTTGCCGATGACAGCGCGGCCGGCGGATTGCGTTTCAATCTGACCCATACCGCCGGCCTGGCCGCCTGTGCGATTGCGCGCGACGACATCGGCGTCGACGTCGAGGCGGCCGAACGCCGGGTCGATCTCGACCTAGCCGAGCGGTTTTTCGCACCCTCCGAGGTTCTGGCGGTCACATCGGCGGCGCCCGAGCGCCAGGCGGAGCTGTTCTTCCGCTTCTGGACTTTGAAGGAAGCGTTCATCAAGGCGACGGGAGAGGGTCTCAATCGGCGTCTGGCCTCGTTCTCCTTCACCCTCGACCCCGTGCGGATATCGTTTCATCCCCTGGATGCATTGGACCCATGCAAGGATGATCCGGAGCAATGGCAGTTCGTCGAATGCCGGCCGCGCCAGGACCGTCCGCTGGCGATGGCGCTCCGGCGATCGGCGACGCGGCCCTTCGGACTGGACGCCCGCGGGGCGTGCGGTCTTTGCGAGCGTTGGTTGAGCCCGGCCTGAATTCCTTTCTCGCGAGGTTGCAATGGTGAAGACGATCCTCATTACCGGCGCTAGCACCGGCCTCGGTTTCGGAGCCGCCCGCGCCTTCGCAAAGCGCGGCTACCGCGTCATCGCGACCGTGCGGACAGACGAGGACGCCGGCCGGGTCGAGGCGGAGAGCCCCAGCTACATAAATGCGGTGATCTGCGACGTCACAAATCAGGAGCATGTGGCGGCGCTGCCCGATTACGTGCGAAAGATCACCGGGGATGCCATCCTGGACGGACTGATCAATAACGCCGGAATCATGAGCCCGCCGGGCCCGGTCGAATTTCAGAAGATCGAAAATGTCCGCGCCCAGTTCGAGGTCAATGTCTTCGGCATGATGGCGGTTACGACAGCGCTGTTGCCCTTGCTGGGGACGGCGGATCCGGGACGCGCTAACCCGGGACGCATCGTCAATCTCAGTTCAATCGAGGGGCAGCTCGCCAGCCCGTATATTTCTGCTTACGCCACGTCGAAGTACGCCATCGAAGGTTTCTCACACAGTCTGCGGCGCGAACTTCGTGTGTTCGGCATCAAGGTGATCATTCTGGCGCCTGGCGGCGTCAAGACCGAGATGTGGCGCAAATATCCGCTGAGGGTCGAACCCCTGGTCGGCACCGCATACGAAGACTCCTTCCGCAAGATGGCCGAGGTCACCGAAAAGATGGAAAATGACGCCGCGACGGCCGATGAAGTCGGCGAGTACCTTGCGCGCATCTTCGAGGCGCCCAGGCCAAAGGCCCGATATTCCTATGCGCGCGCCTTCATGGATGGCCCCTGGCCAGCCCTGTTTCCCGTTCTCTGGTACGATGAGATGCTCGGCCTGTTGCTCAACCTCAAGCGCCGCCGCTGATCCGCACCGGAGAGGCCGTCAACTCACCGAACTGGTGGCGAAGCCGCAGCGCCAGGATGAACGCCACGACGATGATGCCCATAGCCATCCCGGCCCACAATCCGGACGGGCCCAGCGCGGCGGCGAATGCCAGACCGGCGCCGACAGGCAGTCCGAGCACCCAGTAGCCGATGAACGCGGCAAGCAGCGGAATACGCACGTCCCTCAGGCCGCGCAGGATGCCGGCAATGACGCACTGCACGCCGTCGAACACCTGGAAGAGCGCGGCGAAGGCGAGGATTGCCGCGCCGACCGTCTCCACCAGCGGTAGGGAAGGGTCGCCGGGGTTGAGGTAAAGCCCCATGATCGGGCGGCCGAACAGGCTCAGCACCATGGCGGCGAACACCATGAAGATGACGCCGAGGCCAAGCGCGGTATAGCCGGCGATCCGGCCTCCGCCGGCGCCTTCGCGCCGATGTGGAAGGCGACCCGCACGGTCGCCGCTGTC
>JANXTX010000234.1 GCA_025352165.1 Caulobacteraceae bacterium
TAGCGTTCAGGTCGCCTTCGCCGACGCCTTCCCCTACAAGACGCCCTTCGGCGGCACACAGTATGGCGTGCCCGGCCGTGACAGCGTCAGCCTCGGCAACGACGGCATATCCGATCTCTACGACACTGGTTTCTTCTTCCAGCACCGTATGGAATTCTCCCCAGAATTCAGCGTGCTGTATGGCGGCCGGATCGATCTGGTCCAGGATCACTCCTTCGATCCACTTGGGGGAGCGATTTGCGACGCCTGCTTCACGAATCTGCCGCAAAGCCACACCACCGGGGTTTATGGCCTTGGCCAGGGCAATATCAGTCTGGTCTACCGGCCCCAGCCATGGGTGAGCAGCTACGTTACCTTCGACGTGACGCAGACCGAGGCGTCCAACGGCGGTGAAGGCGGTATCAACGCCTTTGGCCAGGTTCCCGACCACACTCTGTTACGGTCCGACAGCTACCTTTATGAGGCTGGCTTTAAATTCAACCTGCTGCACAACAAGCTGTTCGCCGACTTATCGGGCTTCGACCAGAAGCGCGCGGTTCCAAACGGGGCAGGAGGCAATCAGTTCTCCCGCGCCAACATCCGGGGTGTTGAATTCGAGGCCAACTACCAGCCGACCCGCAACCTTTTCGCGACCGCCGGCTACTCCTACATCGTCACGACGCTGAACAAGGCGGCAGGATTCTACAACTATCCCGCGGCGCCTGGGGTCAATGTCGATGGGGCGGGTCTATTCACCGTCTATGTGCCCGGCCAGAAGTTCAACGACCCGGGCATTCCGCGCCACGTGTTCAATTTTCTTGGCAACTACAAGTTCGACAATGGCATCGGCTTCCGCTTCGGAACTCAGGTCACCGGTCCGATTGAGACCACCACCTCAGGCCTGATCGACGTCAATGCCTCGAACCTCGGCGGGTTCCTGCCTCTGGTTCCTCAGAACATAGCCAGCACCGCCAATGCCCAGGGCATCGCCTACTACCATTCGCCGGTCATTCCCTGGCAGTACACGATGAATGCGTCGGTGTTCTATCAGTGGAGCCACTACACGCTGACGCTGTCGGTCTATAACTTCACCAACCAGATCAACTGGGAATCCGCGCCGGCGTTCTACGGAAATGACTTTCTGGTTCGATCCGACCCGCGCACCTACGAAGTGCGGTTGCAGGCCAAGTTCTAGGATAGGGCCTTCAGCGAAACGGCGGTTCGTCGAAGCTGCGAAGTTTGCGGGAGTGAAGGCGAGGGCCTTCCTCCCGCAGCAGGTCCATGGCGACGATGCCGATGCGCAGGTGCTGTGAAATCGCCCGCTCATAGAAGGCGTTGGCCTGGCCGGGCAGTTTGATCTCGCCGTGCAGCGGCTTGTCCGAGACGCAGAGCAGCGTCCCATAGGGCGTGCGGAACCGGTAGCCCTGCGCGGCGATGGTGGCGCTTTCCATGTCGATGGCGACGGCGCGCGACTGATTGAAGCGCAGCGCGCTGCGCGTGTAGTGGAGCTCCCAGTTTCGGTCATCGGTGGTGACGATGGTCCCGGTGCGCAGGCGGTTCTTCAGCGCGTCGCCGCTCTCGCCGGTGACCATCTCCGCCGCCCGCTGCAGGGCGACCTGCACCTCGGCGATCGAGGGAATCGGGATTTCCGGCGGCAGCACAGCGTCCAGCACATTGTCGTCGCGCAGATAGGCGTGCGCGAGCACATAGTCGCCGATGGTCTGGCTCGAGCGCAGGCCGCCGCAGTGGCCGATCATCAGCCAGGCTTCGGGCCGCAGCACCGCGAGATGATCGGTGATCGTCTTGGCGTTGGCGGGGCCGACGCCGATGTTGATCAGGCTGATCCCCCGCCGACCCGGCGCATGCAGGTGGTAGGCGGGCATCTGGTGCCGGCGCCACGGACTTTCCGCCGCCGCGCGCTCCGGATCGGGAGTGTCTCGCGTGATTATGACACCGCCTGGGCAATGCAGGCTCTGGTACGGGCTATCGGCTTGCGCCAGTTGCGCGGCGCCCCAGCGAACGAACTCGTCGACATAGCGGTGGTAGTTGGTGAACAGGACATAGGCCTGGACGGTATCGGCGGGAGAGCCGGTATAGTGGGCGAGACGCGCCAAAGAAAAGTCGGTGCGCGGCGCATCGAAAAGCGTCAGTGGCCGCGCGCCGCCCGGTTCGCTGGCCCAAACGCCATCCGCTATTTCATCACCGATCGATGCCAGCTCGGTCGAGGGAAAGTATCTCGCGATCTCCGACGCTGACGAGGTGGAGCCATCCAGTTCCACCGAACCATCCAGCACATAGGGATAGGGTATTTCCTTCGACGACCTTGAAACCTCTATCCCGATCTCGAAGTCGGTCAGCAGCAGCGACAACTGTTCGGTAAGGTAAGGCGCAAACAGGTCGGGCCTGGTGATCGTGCTTTCATAAATCCCATCGCGGCTGAAGCGGGCGAAAGCGCGGGCGAGGCGAGGCGAGGGACCGTTGGCGGCATACCTCAGCCGAAGGTTTGGATAGGCGTATGCGCCCTGCTCCCGCGCGGTCGGGTCAGGCGTGGTTCCATCGACGATGAAGGCGCGCAGGTCCTTTCGGAGGTTGTCGACGGAACGGCGGTACTCGGCGTCGAGTTGAGCGACGACTTCGGCGGCTTTTTCGGCTTGACGCATGGCCTTCCTTAGGCGCGGGCGGCCCAGGCGTCGACCTCGGCGACGTGTCGGGCGATATCGTCGGGCGGCAAAAAAGAGCCAAGAAAGCTGTTTCGCGCCAGCGTCACCAGTTTGCCCCTATCGAGCAGCGGCGCGACCGAACGGTAGTTGTCGTTGATGTAGCCGCCGAAATAGGCCGGGTCGTCGGAGTTGACGGTCGCCCGCAGGCCCGCTTGCAGCATTCGCGCGATCGGGTGTTCGGCCATGGTGTCGATGACCCTCAGGCGCAGATTGG
>JANXTX010000270.1 GCA_025352165.1 Caulobacteraceae bacterium
TCATCAACAACAACCAGATCGCCGCATGACACGCTTCCAAAGCGACGATTTTTCCCCGGCCATGGCCGGGGAAAACAAACAACGAAGCGGACAGATCACGAGCTACAAATACCGGACATCTTTACGAGCTAGCGACACGCAATCGCCTCCTCATTGCCGGATCGCTTCCCGGACGTTAGCTTCGCGAGACTCGTACGAATAGCCCGGTTTCGGGGATAGGGAATAACACATGGCGAATGCAGCAGGCGCGGGTAACGGCCTCATGCGAATGTTCGGACGCAAGTCCGTGGCCCAGATTCAGGCCGAACTCGATCATGGAGAGTTGAAACGGTCGCTCGGCGCCTTGAATCTGGTGCTGCTCGGCATCGGCTGCATCATCGGCACTGGCATCTTCGTGCTGACGGGCCGCGCCGCCGCCCAGTTCGCCGGTCCGGGCATCATGATCTCGTTCGTCATCACCGGCCTGCTGTGCGCCTTCGTCGCCCTCTGTTACGCCGAGCTGGCCTCGGCCTTGCCGGTGTCGGGATCGGCCTATTCCTACACCTACGCCTCCATGGGCGAGATCGCCGCCTGGATCATGGGTCTGTTGTTGTTACTCGAATACGGCCTGGCGGCGTCCACCGTCGCGGTCGGCTGGTCGGGCTATTTCGTCAGCCTGATGCAGGACATGCACATCATGATCCCTCCAGCGCTGACCGCCGCGCCCGGGGTTCTGGTCAAGGATCACGCGGGCGTGGTGATCGCGACCGGCGTGATGAACCTGCCGGCGGTCGTCGTGATCGCGGCGGTGACAACCTTGCTGGTGGTCGGGGTCTCGGAGTCGGCGACGGTCAACAACATCGTTGTCGCCATCAAGTTGGCGGTGGTGATCGCGTTCATCGGCATCGGGTCGCAATATGTGAATCCGGCCCATTGGTCGCCGCTCATTCCGGCGCAGATTCCGGCCCCGCCGGCCGGAACGCCGATGGACATGGGCCATCAGATCGCCCGCGCGCTCTGGGATGTGGTCACCGGCAACAGCCATTCGCGTTTCGGCGTCGGCGGCGTCATCCACGCCGCGGCGGTGATCTTTTTCGCCTATCTGGGATTTGAGGCGGTTTCCACCGCCGGGGCCGAGGCGCGCAATCCCGCCCGCGACATGCCGATCGGCATTCTCGGCGCGCTGGTCATCTGCACGGTTCTCTATATCGCCACCTCGGCGGTTCTGGTCGGCATTGTTCCCTATACCTCCCTGGACAATCCCGCGCCGATCGCCGTGGCGGTCAATCAGATCGGCCTGCCGTGGTTCGCGGTGCTGGTGAAGATCGGCGCCATCGCGGGTCTGTCCAGCGTGATGCTGGTGCTGCTCTATGGTCAGACCCGGATTTTCTACACCATGTCGCGAGATGGCCTGCTGCCCTCATCCCTGGCTTTGGTGCACAAGCGGTTCAAGACGCCGTGGATCAACACCATCATCGTTGGGGTCGCCGCCTGCGGCGCCGCGGGCTTCATGTCGCTGGACGTACTGGGCGACCTCACCAATGTCGGCTCGCTGGCGGCCTTCGCCCTGGTCTGCGTCACCGTGATTTATCTGCGGATTTCCAGCCCGGGCCTCGCGCGGCCGTTCAAGACCCCGCTCTATCCGGTCACGCCCGTCCTGGGCGCGATCATGTGCCTGGTGCTGTTGATGAGCCTGATGGCGGTTGCGGTGACCCGCAACTTCTTCCTTATCTATCTGGCGGTGGGCGTGGTGATCTATTTCGCCTTCGGCATCTGGAACTCCAAACTCCATAAAGGCGTCGTGGTTCTGGGCCATGAGGCCAGCCCTATGGAGCTACCGCATCCCGGCGATTGACCCGGCCGCCACCCTTCCCATCCACGATGTCCTCCCGGTGCTCAAAGCCGCTCTGACCGGCCAAACCTCCGCCGTGCTCGTGGCCCCGCCGGGTGCGGGCAAGACCACCAGGGTTCCGCTGGCTTTGCTGGATGAGCGCTGGGTGGGGGGCGGCAAGCTGGTCGTTCTTGAGCCCAGGAGGCTGGCGGCGCGCGCGGCGGCGGCGCGCATGTCGGCGATGCTGGGCGAGGCGGTCGGCGAAACGGTTGGCTTTCGAGTGCGCCTGGAAACCCGCGTGTCTCGCCGAACGCGCATCGAGGTTGTCACCGAAGGCGTCTTCACTCGCATGATCCTGGCGGATCCCGCCCTTGAGGGCGTGGCCGGCGTCCTGTTTGACGAGTTCCACGAACGCAGCCTCGATGCGGACCTTGGCCTGGCCTTCGCCCGCGACAGTCAGGGATTGCTGCGTGAAGACCTGCGTTTGCTGGTGATGTCCGCGACGCTTGATGTCGAACCGATCCGGAGCCTGCTGGGCGACGCGCCGCTGATCGAGAGCGCCGGCCGGATGTTCCCGGTCGAGACCCGCTATCTGGGGCGGGACACCCGCGCGCCTATCGAGGATCAGACGGTTCGGGCGATCCGGCTGGCGCTTGAGCGCGAGCAGGGCGGCATCCTTGTATTCCTGCCGGGTCAGGGAGAGATTCTCAGGGTCGCCGAGCGCCTGGGCGAGCATCTCGGAAGTGCGCCAGTAGATATCGCCCCCCTCTACGGCGCGCTGGATGTCGCCGACCAGGACCGCGCGATCGCTCCCAGCCCGTCAGGTCGGCGCAAGGTGGTGCTGGCCACGTCTATAGCCCAGACCAGCCTGACCCTGGCGGATGTGCGCGTGGTGATCGATGCCGGCCTGACGCGCGCGCCGCGCTACGATCCGGTTTCCGGGTTGACGCGGCTGGTGACCGTGCGGGTCTCCAGAGCCTCTGCCGACCAGCGCCGGGGCCGTGCGGGCCGCACCGCGCCCGGCGTCTGCTACCGATTGTGGGACGAGGCGGAAACGCGGGCTCTGATTGGGTTCGACCGGCCGGAGATTCTCGAGACAGACCTGGCGCGGCTGGCGCTGGATCTGGCGCGCTGGGGTGCGCGCGACGCTGATGGCCTGGCTTTCCTGGATCGTCCGCCTACCGGCGCGATGTCCAAAGCGCGCGCCTTGCTGACCCGTCTGGGTGCGCTGGATGGAGAGAGCGCGCTGACCCCGCACGGCGTTGCGATGAGCGGGCTGCCACTCCCGCCACGCCTCTCGCACATGGTGATGGTCGGGGCGGCGTCTGGCCACGCCACCCGCGCCGCACGCATCGCCGCGCTGTTGACCGAGCACGGCCTGGGCGGACGCGACGCGGATATGACCGCCCGGCTGGAATCTTTCGGCCGTGATCGCAGTCCGCGGGCCCGCGCCGCCGCGGAGTTGGCGGAGCGTTGGGCTGATACGGCGGGCAAGGTGGTGGGGCGTCGACCAGACCCGGAGACCACTTCGGACGGCCGACTGGTGGCGGAGGCCTTCCCGGAACGCATCGCCAGGGCAAGGGGAGGGCCGGGCGAGTATCAGCTCGTCAACGGGCGCGGCGTCTTCATTGATCCCGCCGCGTCCCTGGCGCGGGAGACCTGGCTTGCGGTCGCCGATCTTGGCGGAGGCGCGGCGCGTGATCGAATCCTGCTTGCGGCCCGTCTCGACGAAGCAGAACTGGTCAAAGCTTTTTCCGATCGGCTGACCCGCGATCAGAGCCTTGAAGCCGGCCCCGGCGGGGCGATTAGGGTCAAGGAGAAGCTGTCGCTTGGCGCGCTGACGGTGAGTGAGCGGCTGATCGCCAAACCCGACCCGGTTTTGATCCGCGACGCCCTGCTGGACCAGATCCGCCGCGAGGGCCTGTCCCGCCTGGATTGGAGTGCGGCCGCAACCAGCCTGAGAACCCGGATAGCATTCTTGCATGATCGCGATCCGGGTTGGCCCGATCTATCGGACGAAGCCCTGATAGCCCACCTCGATGACTGGCTGTCGCCGCTGCTGGCCGGCCGGAAATCCCTGGCGGCGATCGACGGCCCCGCACTGGCCGAGGCGCTGCGCGGGATGATCCCCTGGGAATTCGTTCGCCGCCTGGACGCCGAGGCGCCCGAGCGTTGGACCGCGCCGACCGGCTCCAGCTTCGCCGTCGACTATGCCGCGCAAGGCGGGCCGAGGGTGGACGTGCGGGTGCAGGAGCTGTTCGGCCTGGCGCAGCACCCGATGGTTGGCGGCGTTCCGCTGACCCTGGCGCTGCTATCCCCGGCGCACCGACCGATCCAGCTCACCCGCGATCTGCCGGGTTTCTGGCGCGGTTCGTGGAGCGACGTGCGCAAGGACATGCGCGGTCGCTACCCCAAACACCCCTGGCCCGAAGACCCCGCCGCCGCCGCCCCCACGACCCGGGTAAAGCCGAGGGGGTAGCAGTTGCGTGGTATCTAGAACTTGTAGTTGAGCTCTGCGCCGAATGTACGTGGCGTTCCGGTGATGCCTTGAATGAAACCAAGGAAACCCAGGTCGAAAGCGTCGATCAGGTACTTCTTGTCTGACAGGTTGCGCACATAGCCGGCGATCTCCCACTTCGAGTGGTCAAACGAGTAGGCGATGCGGGCATTTTCGAGCCAGTATCCTGCTTGCGTCGTATACAGGTCGTTTGTGGTGTCGAAGAACTGGTGGCTCTTGTAGGTGACGCTGAACTGAAGATCGAGGGCATCCTGGCCGACCGGGATCTTGTAGTCGATCAGGCTGGATAACGAGAAATGCGGGGCATTGGCCAGCTGGTTTCCTGAGTAGTCCGTCGCCCCGGCGACCTGAAACGCGAGGTACTTATCAAGCTTCGTGTTCAGCCACCCCAGTTGCAGCGACGCCGTTAGCGCCTGGACCGGGCGGGCTACCATCTGCACCTCAATCCCCTCGGTGTGGGCCTTTGGCGCATTGCCCAGAATGTTCACGCCAAGACTCTGGCCCACCGGCGGCGGCGCGAGGGTGAAGACCTGCATGTTGGTGTATTCGTTATAGAAAGCAGCGGCATCGAACAGCAGGCGACCATCCAGCACCGTCGTCTTCAGGCCGAGCTCATAGCTTGTGACGAACTCGGGTTTTACCGGCTGCAACTGGATAGGAATCACCAGCGGGTCGGTGCTCAGAAAGCTTCCGTTGAAGCCGCCGCTCTTGAAGCCGGTGGCGATGCTTCCGTAGGCGAGCACGCCATGAGCCAACCGGTAGTCAAGCGCCGCCCGCCAGGAAAACGCCGAATCTGTTAGCTGGCTTTGCGAGTCGGCAAGGGTCTGCAGCGGACCGAAATGATCCATGCCGCCCTCCTGAAACTGAATTGTTCCCAGGTACGCGAAGGTGCGTTTCTCACCCGTGTAGCGCCCACCCAATGTCAGCTTGAGCTTGTCGGTCAGGCTATAGCTGCCCTGTCCGAAGACTGCGTAGGTATCGGTGACCTGATCACTTCGGTCGAAAGCCTGGAATGCAATGCCATCCGCCGAGCCGGGGCCCCCGAAAAATTTGTCGCCGTCCAGAAGAATGAATATCGGCTGGTTCTGCTTCAGGTCTTCATGCAGGAAGTATGCTCCCAGAACCCAATTGTATTTGTCAGTCGATTGACTGGCGCGGAGCTCCTGGGTGAATTCGTTCGATCTCACGCCGAAGTTGATTTCGAGCAGGCGGTTTGGTGAGGCGTCGCTATCTTCGGGATGAAGCTTGTCGTTATGTTCGAAGGCTGTGAGGGACGTCAGGTTGACCGATCCCATCCGGTAGTCCGCCCGCAACGATGCGCCCAGGCTGTTGACCTTGAGGTGATCCTGCCGATTGAACGACCCGCCGTAGAAGTTGCTCGGCGTACCATAGCCCAAGGCGTCCACGCAGCCTCCGGCGTAGGACTGCGAAACCGTGCAAAGGCTGCCATCGACCGGATTGAGCACACCGATATGCCGATATTCGGTCACCCGGTTGTCCACCTGTCCGCCATGCACATTCAACAGCACCGTCAGGTCGCTGCTCGGCTTCGCCTGAATTTGCACCCGCGCTGCGTAGTTGTTGGTTCCGTTCTCACTGTTTCCGGTCAGGTCGTTGTGGAAAAATCCTGACGAGTTGTTCTTTACGAATGCGACACGCCCATCGAGGCCGGGCGCGATCGGACCGCCAACGGCGGCTTCCAGATTGAAGGTCTGGAATGAGCCGTACTCGATATGGAATTGCCCGGTGAATTCGTCAGTCGGCTTGTTGGTGACGAAGTTGATGGCGCCCCCATTGGTGTTGCGGCCGTAAAGCGTACCCTGCGGTCCTTTCAGGACCTCGATGCGTGAGAGGTCGAAGGTCTGGAAGGTCTGCGACGACGGAGCGCTGAGGTAGACGTCATCCACATAGATGCCGTTGGGTCCGGCGTTGTTGGTGTCATAGTCGTTCAGGCCGATACCGCGGATGGTGATGATTGGCTGGTTGCCCGGCCCGGCCACCTGAGCAATGTCGACGTTCGGCGTAACGGCGCCCAGGTCCAGCGACGACTTGATGCCGAGGGCCTGAATATCCTTCTGGCCGAACGCCTGAATCGAAATCGGGACATTCTGGATGTTTTCGCTACGTCTTTGCGCGGTGACCACCAGGGTCTCGACCTGGGTAGCCTTTTCGCCCGTGGCGGCGGCATCCGCCGCGTGCGCCGCGGCGCCGAGCGCGATCAGTCCGGCGAAGGTGGCGCCGGTTAGCAGCAGCGCCCGTCCGCTCCGGTTTTTGCAGTTCGTCATCTAAAATCCCCCTTCTGTGGGTTGATTGGTCGCCGCCGCTGCAGGAGCAGGGCGATTGATTGGTCTAGGCCGCGAGGAAGCTCATCTTTGCCACAGGCCCAAGTGTCGCTGCCTGCCCCCGCAGACTTTTGAATGCGCTATCGGCGGCTTCAAGCGCCAGATCGATATCGGCCTGCGTCATCGCCGCGCAAAGAAACATGTTGTGCCAGGGGTGCACATAGATGCCGCGCGCCAGCATTTCGCTCGACCAGCAGAAGCCTTTGCGCATGTCCGCGTCATCGTCGAACAGGAAAAGCGGCATGGTCGCCGGTCCAGTCTGGCGGAAGCCGAATCCGTGGGCGTCCGCGCGTTCCGCCAAACCTGCGCGCAGGCGCTCGCCAAGCCCTTCGATGTGCTCGAGATAGTCCGTTTCGCGGATCCTCCTTAGCGTCGCCAGCGCCGCCGCCATTGGCGCGGCCTGGAACCAGTATGATCCAGTTGTGAAGATTGTCGCAGCCGCGCCGCGGGCTAAGTCCGAGCCCAGCAGGGCCGAGATCGGGTGGCCGTTGGCTATGCACTTGCCCCAGCCGGTAAGATCAGGCGCGACGCCGACCTTTGACCAGCTGCAGTCTCGGGCGATGCGGAAGCCGGCGCGGACGTCGTCGACAATCAGCAGTGCGCCGGTTCGGTTGCAGATCTCACGGGCCCGGCGGGCGTATTCCAGGTCGGGCTGGGCCTGGTCGATGAATGCGTCGTGCTTGACAGGGGCCGCGAAGATCGCCGCCAGATCATCTCCTGCCTCAGCCGCGGCGGCTTCCAGGCTGGCGACGTCGTTGTAGTCGCAGAATATCTGGTTCGCCTTGTCCTCCGGGATGGTTCCGGCCGGGCGCGACGCGCACCATGGCATCGCCCCATGATAGGCGCCCTTCGCGCGGATGATGGTCTTGCGGCGGGTATGAGCGCGGGCGATCATCAGGGCCATCAGCGTCGCATCGGCGCCGTTCTTGCAGAACATCGCCCAGTCGGCGTGGGCGACCATGGTCTCGGCCAATTCGACCATCACCCCGCCAGGGCCGGTCATGGTGTCGCCGCGTCCGAGTTGGTCGACAAAGGCGCGGTCAATCTCCTCATCGCCATAGCCGATCAGGTTCGGTCCATAGGCGCACATGAA
>JANXTX010000300.1 GCA_025352165.1 Caulobacteraceae bacterium
CCGCCGCCGACCAGCACTTCGAAGGCCAGTTCCCCTTCGTCACCGCGATGAAGCCGCAGGCCGATGTCATAGATGCGGATCGCGGCGCGATCCTGTCTGGCGCCCGTGACGGCGATCTTGAACTTGCGGGGCAGGAACGAGAACTCGGGATGGAATGTCGACCATTGGCGGATCGCCTCTGACCAGATGCGCGGGTCGTCGACCTCATCGGCGGCAATCCCGGCCAACGGGTCGGCGGTCAGATTGCGGATGCAGTTGCCGGACGTCTGGATGGCGTGCAGGCCGGTGCCGGCAAGATAGTTGAGGATATCCGGCGCGTCGCGCAGCTTGATCCAATGAAGCTGCAGATTGGTCCGCGTGGTGAAATGACCGTAGCCGCGGTCATAGGTCCGCGCGACATGGGCCAACGCTCGCAACTGAGCGCCTGACAGAGTCCCATAGGGAATGGCGACCCGCAGCATGTAGGCATGCAGTTGCAGATAGAGGCCGTTCATCAGCCGGACTGGCTTGAACTGCTCCTCGGTAATTTCGCCCGCGAGACGGCGGGCACACTGTTCACGGAACTCGGCTGCCCGGTCGGCCAACATTTCTCGGTCGATTTCGTCGTAGCGGTACATGGCGGGACGGCTCTACTTTCGCTTGATCAGATTAATGCGGCCACTGGACCGCGCGGCCCCGTGGGCGCTGTTGAGCAACTCGACATCAATGCCTCCGGCGGCTTGCTTGCCGTGGTCACGCTTGTTGGTCGGACCCAGCGCTCGCAGCCGTTCCCGATAGCTGACCGGGGCAACGCCCTGCTCAACCGGTTCGACTTCGATCAGATAAGGGTCGACAACCTGGGTTGTGGCGAGGCGCGACGTCGCTTCCGCGGCGATCGACATGTCGTCATCGTCGAAAATCTCCGCCTCGGAAAAGCGTTCGACCCAGATTCCGCCGGCCCAGAAGACAACCTCTCCATCGGCGAGTCGATTGGCGGTAAGCGCCCTCATGATGCGGCTCCTTCGACAAGCAGAGCGCCGAGGTCGTCGGCGCGAGCCGGTTCGGCGCGGGCCAAAGCCATGGATTCGCCGATCATCAACATGGCGGGACCATCCAGACCGGCGGCCGCCGCGGCCAGTTCACCCAATCGGGCGACGATCCTGCGCTCGCCCGGCAGGCTGGCGTTTTCCACAATCAAGGCCGGCGTATCCGCGGCGCGACCGGCGCCGATCAGCCGCTCGGCGATGATGGCCGCCTTGGATAGGCCCATGTAGATGACGACCGTCTGATTTGCCTTGGCCAGCATCGTCCAGTCGAGATCCGGCTCGGCGCCGGCCGCGGCATGCCCCGTGACGAAAGTAACGGCCTGCGCGGCGCCCCTGTGGGTCAGCGGCGCACCCGCCGCCGCGCCCGCTGCGAGCGCAGCCGTAATGCCGGGAACGACTTCGCATTCGACTCCCGCGGCGCGGCAAGCCTCCAACTCCTCGCCGCCGCGACCGAACATGAAGGAATCACCGCCCTTCAATCGGACCACGAAATGGCCTTCGCGCGCCAGCGCGACCAGCAAGCGATTGATATCCTCCTGCGCATAGGAATGATGCGACTTGCGCTTGGCGACACTGATTCGTTTGGCCGTCTCCGGCGCCAGGTCGAGGATCGCCTGAGAGACCAGCCCATCATGGACTACAACGCCAGCCTGCGAGAGAACCCTGCAAGCCTTCACGGTCAGCAGATCCGGATCGCCCGGCCCGGCTCCGACCAGCCACACGGCGCCGCCCGCACGCGGCCCATCGAGGGCGACCAGTCGCCTCGGCGCCTTGGGTTTGGACGTCGTCACGGTCATGATTTTTGAATTTCGCTTGAAGGAAGTCTAAAAGGGTTATTGAGCTTGTGGGTTGCAAAATGGTGAGGAAAGTCCCATTTCGCAACGAAGGTCTTCTGCCGGAGGTATAAGGAAAACTATGGAGACACGTCGGCGGCTTCCTCCGTTGAACGCGCTGCGGGCCTTCGAAACCGCCGCGCGTCATCTGAATTTCAGCCGCGCGGCTGACGAGCTGTCGGTGACCCCCGGCGCCGTCTCGCAGCAGATCCAGAATCTCGAGGACTATGTGGGCGCGTCCCTTTTCAAGCGCACGCCGCGGGGACTTCTGCTGACCGACGCGGCACAGGCCGCGCTACCGGCGCTACGCGAAGCCTTCGACCGGCTTGCCGAGGCGGCGTCGATGCTGACGGCCGCGGTGGATGGGCGCCGATTGACCCTGACGGCGGCCCCGTCATTCGCGGCGAAATGGCTGGTGCCACGCCTGGGGCGGTTCGAGGAAGCTCATCCGCAGGTCGACGTGTGGCTGTCGGCGGATATGGAGCTGGTGGATTTCGGCGCCGGCGAAGTCGATCTCGCCATCCGCTACGGCGCGGGTCACTACCCGGGCCTCGAGGTGATCCGGCTGATGCAGGAGACGGTGCTGCCGGTGATGAGCCCCGAGCTGATGACCTCAAACCCGATCAGCACACCGTCCGACCTCGCCAGGCACGTGCTCCTGCATGACGGATCGGCGAACGCGGACGAGAGCTGCCCTGACTGGTCGATGTGGCTGGCCGCGCGAGGCGTGCGTGGCATCGATGGCCAGCGTGGGCCGCGATTCAACCAGTCGAGCCTGGTCATCGAGGCGGCGGTCAGCGGACGTGGTGTGGCGCTGGCGAAGCGCACACTCGCGCAGGATGATCTCGACGCCGGACGCCTGATCGTACCGATGCCGATCGCGACCTCGGTCGACTTCGCCTACTACGTCGTGCATCCCAAGGCCAAAGGCCGGCTGCCGCAGGTGAAGGCGTTCGTCTCGTGGATCACGGCCGAGGCCCGCGTCCATGAAGCCGCGCTCGCGACGATGGATAACGGAGCCGGAATCTAGCCGACGCCAACCGGGCGACGGCGTTTTCGCCTCCGGATTATTTAGGCAACACCAGCTGCGGGTCGACCGGGCGAGCCTTTTCCGCCGGCGTTGGGGCGTAGCGGATCTCAAAATGCAGTTGCGGCTCCGCAACGCCGCCGGTCGATCCGACCACGCCGAGCGTGTCGCCTTGAACGACGCTCTGGCGCATCGCCACGGCGATAGACTCCAGATGTGCATAGGCTGACACCCAGCCGTCGGCGTGCTTGACCAGCACAAGATTGCCAAAACCCGGCACCTGGTTACCCGCGTAGACGACCTCACCGGCAGCGGCGGCGTGCACGGTCAGACCCTCGGGTGCGCGAATATCAATGCCGTCATTGCGCCGGCCGACGCCCTTCACTCCAAACGCGGAGATGATTTCGCCGCGAACGGGCCAGATGAAGCGCCCGCGTCCGGCGGTTGCGACCGCAAGCTGCGCGGCGGGGTTTGGCTCCGGCGACGAAGTCGATGACAGCGGTGGAGACTGTACGGAGTTCGGTCGCGTTTGCGTGTAGCTCGGAGGTCCATATGACCGCGTGGTGGTCAGGCGCTGAGCGGCCGCGAGGGCTTCGGGACTCGGCACATAGGGGGCGCCACTGGCTGCCTGGGCGGAGCTCTGGCCTGGGGTCGGGGTTTGGGTCTGGGTCGGAGTCGGGGTTGCGGCCGGGCGGCGGGCAGATGGTTCGAATAGCCGAGGCTCCGCGCGCCGTTCGGCCACCTCGGTAGCCGCGATCCTGGTTGGGCCGTGATCGTGAAAGCCGTCGGGTAGCGCCAGCGAGTCACCCGGATGCAGACGGGCGTGCGACGACAGATCATTCAGATCACTCAGTTCGCCGAGGCTGACGCCAAAGCGTTTGGCAACCTCCGCCATGGTGTCGCCGGACTGGACCTCATAGGCCTTGGCCACCGGCACCTTCAGGTGTTGCCCGGGCTTCAGCGCATAGGGCTCCTTAAGGTGATTGGCCTGGACCAGAATCTTTCGTGTGGTCTGCAGATCGCGCGCGATGGCGTCGACGTGATCCTTTGGCTGTACGACATAATCGCGGAACATTCCCCGCGCGGCCACCACCCGGCCGCCCGCCACAACCCGCTCGGGTGTCGCGTGGTAGCGGACCGGTGGGGGGGGGGTCGCGGCCGCCGGCTGCGACGTTTCCGACGGCTGCACGGACGGAGGCGTATAGTCCGGTGGCAATGCCTTCTGCGCCGGGCTGGGTGGCGGTGTGGGTGAAAGCGATGTGGCAGTCTCGCCCGCCGCCTGCGCAACCGGGGGCAGCGGCTGACTATCAATCGGCGCTGGTGGCGGCGGGA
>JANXTX010000304.1 GCA_025352165.1 Caulobacteraceae bacterium
GACGTCTCGATTCAGCCGGTCCCGAGCGACCGCGACGGATTGCTTCTGGTGTGCTTTATCGAGCAGACTCTCCACGCGGGGCGGGACGATCGTCCGGTCGCCGAGGGTGATACCTCCCGCGTTGCCGAGCTGGAGCACGAACTCGCGTACGCAAGGTCGGCCGCCACGAGCGCCATTCGCGACCTCGAGGTGATGAGCGAGGAGCATAAGGCAATCAACGAAGAAGCCTCTTCGGTAAGCGAGGAATTCCAGTCGACCAACGAGGAGCTCCTGACATCCCAGGAGGAACTGCAATCGCTCAACGAAGAGCTTACGGCCCTCAATGGCCAGCTTCAGGAGACTCTTGAGCGCCAGCGGACGACGTCGGACGATCTCGAGAATGTTCTCAACAGCACGGATATAGCGACGCTGTTTCTCGACGCGGAGCTCAAAATCCGCTTATTCACGCCCTCCGTGCGGCGCCTGTTCAATGTCATTCCTGGCGACGTCGGTCGCCCGATCTCCGATCTCAATTCGCTTGCGCTGGACAGCGCGCTGAGTGCCGATGCGCAATTGGTGCTGCGGACCAACGCGCCGGTTGAGCGGGAGGTCGAGACTTCCACGGGGACCTGGTTCCTCCGCCACATCCTTCCGTACCGCGCGCACGACAAGGCGGTTGGCGGCGTGGTGATGACCTTCACCGACATTACCGAAAGAAAGTTCATCCGCGAGACGGTCGAGGAGGCGCGAAAGCAGGCGGATCTGGCAAATGTCGCCAAATCCCGCTTTCTCGCCGCCGCCAGCCATGACCTGCGGCAGCCATTGCAGACCATCGCCTTTCTGCAGGGGCTTCTGGTCAAGGCCGTGCAGACCGATCGCGCCAAACAACTGGTCGGTCGCCTGGACGAGGCGCTGGGCGCCATGTCGGGGATGCTCAATGCGTTGCTCGATATCAACCAGATCGAGGCGGGCGTTGTCCAGGCGGACCTGTCGCGGTTCCCGGTCAGTGACATATTTGAGAGCCTCACCAGCGAGTTCAGTTACCAGGCCCAGTCCCAGTCGCTCGGGTTCAAGCTGGTCGACTGCGGCGTAATCGTGCGGAGCGACCCGCGCCTGCTGGAGCAGATGCTCCGAAACCTGTTGTCCAATGCGTTCAAATACACCGCGAACGGGAGGGTTTTGCTCGGCTGCCGCCGCCACCCGGGGAAGCTGACGATCGAGGTCTGGGACACCGGCGTCGGCATCGCCGAAAGCGAGCAGGTTGCGATCTTCAACGAATACCATCAGCTGGACAACCCGGCGCGCGAGCGCAGCCGCGGCCTCGGTCTCGGCCTCGCCATTGTGCAACGCCTGGGCGATCTGTTGGGGCACCGCGTCGCGGTGCGTTCGATACCCGGCAAGGGCTCCGTGTTTACGATAGAGGTTCCGCTATCGGAGGTTGACGCGGATCGGCGCCGGCCAATACCGACCAAAGCCGCGGCCACCGCGGCCGCCAATCACCGGCCCAGCGCAATTCTGCTTGTCGAGGACGATCCCGAGGTCAGGGAACTCATGAAGCTCATGCTTGAGCACGAAGGTCACGCGGTGATCACCGCGACAGATGGCGCGGTGGCGCTGGCTCTGGCCGAGAGCGGCATGCAACAACCGGACCTGATCCTCGCGGACTATAATCTGCCTGGCGGCCTCAGCGGATTGCAGATCGCCGGCAGGCTGCGCAAAATCTTTCGAACCCAGATTCCCGTGATTATCCTGACAGGCGACATCTCGACCGAGACACTCCGCCTCACGGCCAGTCAGGACTGCGTGCAACTCAATAAACCGGTGAACTCGCAGGAGTTGATCGCGAAGATTGGCGAGTTGCTCGCGCTATCGTCCGCAACTCCGCTCGTGACGACCGCCGTGGTAACACCGTCAACGACATGTGCTGCGAACGGTCCGACCGTCTATGTCGTCGATGACGACCGGCAACTACGCGGTGCGTTGCGCGCGGTCCTTGAGGACGCCGGACGGACTGTCGAGGACTTCGAGACCGCCGAAGCTTTTCTAGCGGCATACAGGGAATCAAGCGACGCAGTACTGTTGCTCGACGCCTACCTGCCGGGAATCAATGGGCTGGAGCTTCTTGAACGGCTGAAAGCCGAAGGACATGATTTGCCGACCATCATGATCACCGGCGCCAGCGAAGTCGCGTTGGCCGTCCAGGCGATGAAGGCGGGCGCGGCGGATTTCATCGAGAAGCCGATCAGCGGCGCGGAATTGATTGCAAGCATCGATCGCGCTGTGGAACGCTCAACCAATTCCGGCGTTCGGACGGCCTGGAAAGACGGCGCCATCGCCCAGTTGGCCGGGCTGACGGTCCGGCAGCGCGAGATCATGAATCTGGTGCTGGCGGGCCACCCAAGTAAGAACATCGCCGCCGATCTCAATATCAGCCAGCGTACGGTGGAGAACCATCGGGCGTCGATCATGAAGAAGACCGGCTCGAAGTCGATCCCGGCGCTGGCGCGGCTGGCGCAGGCCGCCGCCTGAGTGCGGATAGCGGCAGGCCGGCCCGTGAAAAGGCATAGGTGTTTTCCGAATCTGTTCCAGGCCCCCCAACCGTCGCTAGAGTAACGCCATGGTCGCAGGTCGCGATCTGTCGATATGCAGCTTAGCGGCGGTGTCGGCGACGCAAAGGTCATGGAGACCGTCATGTCACTGCAATCCCCCAATACTGCTCCTCAAGCCCGGCTGAGGCTTGTCTTCAGCAATGCGGTCAAGTCGTTCGACCTCGTTCCCCATGCTACTCTTGGCGACATCGCTTTGAAGATGCGTGATCCGGCGCTGCGGGGCCTTGGAAAGCCGTTGGCCGTGGACGTGGCCTGGATCCAGTAGCGACCAACCTATGGCCGTCGGTCTGGTTGCGTCATCGACGCCCGGCCGACCGGCTGGCCTTCGGGCAGCCCGATCAGGGCCTTTTGCCAGACTTCAATGCGGCTAGATCCGTGATGTCGGCCGCTAAATGCAACAACTGGCCGCGCTGTGCTTGCAGATCCGCCGCAACGGAAATCTTGATGCTCGCCGCTTCGGCCTGGACCGACTTCAGGACAACGCTATTAATCCCTGAGGCTGCCGCATCCACGCCACTCAAGCCGGCGACAACATTGACGGCGGCATCGTTGGCCTGTCCGAAGTTCCTCTCATCAAGCGCGGCGGTGGCGCGATATGCCCAGACATTCGCCGCGAGCAGCGCGTTCGCCGACCGGAGCGACGCCACTTGTATTTCGGAGGTGGCGATCCTCTGGTCGGCTACCGCCGTTACCCGCGCACCTGCTGAACGCTCGATCTCTCCGCCGACAAAATAGGAAACGACGGCGGCGATGAGCAGGACGCCGATGACCGCAACAAACCAGATGCGGCGCCCCGGGGGAGGTGTCTCCATGGCATTCGACCTCTCAGACCCAAGTAACACTTTGCAGCGCATTCCAGCTCCAGGTCAGGCCTTCGGGCAATCTTGCCCGAATGACCCGTTCATTGTCCGGTCGAGGGCTTCGGCCCGGGCCCGGACTGCTCCCTTTGGCGGTCCTGCTGCTGCGGCCTGGCCTCCTGCTGAGGCGCTTGTCGCTGCTGTTGCTGCGGACCGGGCTGCAACTGCGGCGCTTGGCGCTGTTGTTGCAGGAATCTGGGCTGCTGCTGTGGAGCCTGCCGCTGTTCCTGCTGCGGTCTGAACTGCGGCTGGGGCGCTTGCCGCTGTTGTTGCTGCGGTCTCGGCTGTTGCTGGAACGCCGGGCGTTGTTGCAGCCTGGCCTGTTGACCCTGATGTACCGGCGCCGGCGTCGCATGGGGGGGTGCGGGTTGCCGCGGTTGACCAGCGGGCTTCGTTCTCTCGGCGGGCGTGGTCGGATGGGATGTGACCGGGGCTTTTTGGGCCGGCGCGATGTCGGCGCCTTTGAACCGCCCGGGGCTGGGAGTCGCGGCAACGGGCGGCGCCCCGTGATTTACGCCGGCGCGCAGAGATGGTTCCTTGTCAGCCATATCCCGGTGTTGAACCTGGATCGGCGTTGGCCCGACATGGACGCCGTGCATTATCGTCAGTTGCCGGCTGCTCGGACGAGCGTGCGTCCCACCGACACCGCCGGCATAGCTGATGCGATTGCCCGAATTCCTGACGATCACCTTATTATAGACTGTCGTTATATGAGCTCTGGAGATGTTATTGACGTATCTATTGTAGTACAGGTGATTTCCGCGCCAATAACCACCATCGTAGCCATTGCCGCCGTAACCGAAGCCATAATTGATTCCGCCATAGAAGCCGACCTGCGGCCCCCAGTAGCCATTGTAAAAACTGTACCGGCCGCCGGACCAACCCCAATAGGCCGGCGTCCAGAGATAGCCGATCCGCGGCGGCTGCACCCACGTGCCGGGAACCCAGTAGTAGTCGTTGATGGCCTCGTCCCATGCCCAATAGCCGGGTGTCCAGAAATAGCCATAACCGGGGATTGGCGGCTGCTCATAAATGGGCAAGGACGGCGGTGCGAAGCCGACACTGATGCCGATCGAAACCTGGGCCTGTGTGACGAGCGGCGTGAGCGTGGCGAAGCCCAACCCCATTGTCAGCGCCGTCATCGAAATTGTGAGGTGTTTGCGCATGCGAGTGTCTCTCGGACCCTGGTGCAACGAATGGCGCCAATCCGGGAAACGGCTTCGACGCGGATTGGTTCCAATGACAATTCCAGGACCTCGTCGGATAAGTCCTGAACGATCGCGCCGAAAGCCGCACCCGGCTGAGCGGAGCAAAACCGCCCCCAGCGCGTTTTGGGTTCACATGGCCAGACGGCCGTCATTCCAGGAGCACTCTCCCAATGAGCACCGAGGAATATGTGCATCAGCAAAACGTGCTGAATTTTACACGGCAACTGGCCGATGCACGGCATGCGCCACAACGCGAACTCCTGATGCTGCTCCTCGCCGCGGAGCAGACCAATGCGATCAGTGAAGGTTGGATGCCGATCCTCAATCCGGACACTGCCGGCGGCGCTCCAGGCCGCGGCGGTTGCACGCGGCATGGGTGAAGAGAACGCGGTTTCCCAACCGGAGGGGCGCCGCAATGGAACGGCTCGCCCCCTGAGGCATTCCACCAACACTCCCGCGCCAATCCCGCGCTTCATTCATACAGGTGACCTATGGGACTGATTCTTATAATTATTTTGTTGCTTGTACTGTTCGGAGGTGGAGGCGGCTACTACGCCCACCGGCAGTATGGCATGCCAGGTCTGGGCGGTGTGCTGGGCCTGGTCATCGTCGTGATGATCGTTCTCTGGCTGTTCGGAGGACTGGCCATCAGGTAACCGAACGTGCCGGCCCGCGCCGTCGAACGACAGCGCGGGCAATCACGATCAGTTTGATGCCTGCCTTCGGCTATCGGCCAATGCGCGCGTATTGAAGTTCCGGCCGGCGGTGGCGACGATTGAGGCCATTGCCTTGCCGGGCTCCCCCAGTTCACTCGCCAGGGACTCTCCGGCCAGCAGTGCAAGAAGAGCCTGCCGCGCCCGACTGACGCGGCTCTTGATTGTGCCTTCGGCGCATTCGCAAAGCCGGGCGACCTGCGTGTATCCCAGGCCCTGGACACCAATCAGCAACAGCGCCTCGCGCTGTACTTCGCTCAATTCGAGCATCGCACGGCGAACGTCGTCCAGCTCGAGACCGGCCAGGGGGTTCGACACCGCAACCAGGGTTTCTTCCGCCACGGCGGGGTCGAGTTGCAGCACACGCCAGGAGCGACGTTTGTCGGAATAGAACTGATTGCGAATGATCATGAAGATCCAGGCCTTGAGGTTGGTGCCTTGCTGGTAGCTGTCGCGGCGTCGCCATGCGCTCAGCAGCGCGTCCTGCGTCAGATCGTCCGCCTGGGCATGATCCCGGCACAGCGATTGCGCAAACGACCTCATCTTTGGAATGAGAGCGGTCAGCTCATTCATTTCAAAGGTGTTGGAGACAACGTCTCTTTGGATGGCATAGGCCATGTGAATATTCCCCTGTTCAGGAAAGTCCTCAGAGCGACTCCGCGACGGCGGAAACTCGAACGACTGGGCAGCGACACTTTCTGAATAACCGTGGGGACCGGGGCTCGGCAGACTCGGAAACTACTCATGCCTCACGTCTGCTGGTGACGGCGATCGTGGAACCGTCGTGGTGATCAAGCGTTGCGGGGGGCGTGGCGGATCGAACAGGCGATCCTGCCCGTGGGTGCGTTCAGCGCCGCCAGGAAAGACCATGAAGAAGATCCTCATTGGGGCAATGGCTCTTTCGCTGTTTGCCGCATCGGCGGCCAGCGCCGATCCCGACGACCACGGCGGAAACCGCGAGCATCCGGGCTGGGGGCAGGATCGTGGCGGCCAACACAACTGGCGTCGCGGCGAGCGCGTCGGCTATGGCGATTGGCGGGGCGCCCGCGCCATCGACTATCGCCGCTATCATCTGCGCCACCCGCCGCGCGGCTATGAATGGCGTGAATCCAACGGAAGCTACATCCTGGTGGCGATCCCCACGGGGATCATTGCGTCCGCCATTCTCAGTCAGGGTCGCTAGCTCGCGCACCTCTGAGACTGCATCAACGCCGGCGTCAACCGACGCCGGCGTTATGCTGTCCGGCCCTTATTTCCATCCGGTTCTGAAGTTCCCGGAACCTAAGCGAGATCCCCGCGTTTCTCTCGCGGGCCCCGCTGAATGCAGGCAAACAGGAAACGCAACATGTCTCTCGTCAGTCTAATCGTCGTTCTGGTCGTCGTTGGCGTACTTCTATGGCTCGTCAACAACTACATTCCCATGGATGGGAAGATAAAGAATATCCTGAACATTGTTGTCGTAATTGGCGTGGTTCTTTGGCTTTTACAGGCCTTCGGTTTGCTTTCCGGGATCAGCTCCATTCACGTCGGCCGATAGAAACAGAAGTTCGAAATCCTCGGCACACAAGACGGTTCTCACCGCCCCACTTCCCCAATCTGAATTTGACCTGAAATGGAACATATCATGAATTCGACCAAAATCGCCCTGCTGTCCGGTTGCCTGCTTGCCCTTGCAGCACTTGGCGCATGTCAGCAGCATGACACCGCCGCCGCGGATTCCGCCGCCGCATCGGCCAGCGCCGCGAAGGCCTCGGCCGATTCAGCGCTCGCCACCCAAAGCGCGGCGTCGGCCACCACCGCCGCCCAGACCGCGGACGCCGCCAGCGCTTCCGCAATGGCCGCTGGTAGCGCCCAGCAGTCGGCCTCGGCAGCCGCCGGCAATGCGCAGCAATCCGCGGCCGATGCGAAAGACGCAGCGAAGGCCAGCGACGCCGCGGCGGCAGCCGCAGCCAATCCAAACGGCAGATAGCAGCTGCAGACAGCAACCCGCGGGAGCGCGGCGACGTCCAGTGACCTGGACGTCGCCGCAATTCGTTCAGCCGTGGGCGCAAGGGCGCCGGAGCGAGCCGTTGCAATTTCGTCACAACCCCGCTGGCATTGCGGCTGAAATATGTGCCCCGGGGAACCCCGAAACGAGCAGCGCGTTTGCGGTTTGGTTGACCCATTTAGATCAATGGCCGGGCCCCAACCGGCCCATGGGCGACAAAGGAGAATACAATGAGAATGAAACTTCTGGCCGGAGCCGCCCTGGCGACGGTGTTCGCCGCAAGCGGCGCAAGCGCCCAGATTCTGGGCTGGTACGGCGCTGTCGATATTGGGGGCAGTCACCAGCCGTCCATGAACGCCGATCTCGCGGGGCCGACATTAGGCGGCTTTGCCAATGTGTCGACGCTGAACATCCGAACCCGCCAGATCGACTACGCCGGCCTCGCCCGCCTCGGCTATCGCTTCAGCCCAAACCTCCGGCTTGAGATTGAAGGCGGCTATCGTGACGGCCGCCTGCGGTCAGTAACGGATGCGCCGGGCAGCGTCGTCGATCTTGACCTCTGCAATTCGGGAAGTCCGGCCGGCGCGTGCAACTCTCCGTCCGGATCGGTGAACGCCTGGACCGGCATGGCGAACGTCATTTTTGACATCATGCCGTCATCGCGCATCAACCCATTCTTCGGCGGCGGTATCGGCGCCCTTCACGTCAAGGCTCGTGCGGATGGCAACCTGGTCAGCACAACCACCAATACGTCCGTGGCCGCCAGCTTGAACGATTCTCAGACCGTGCTCGGCTACCAGGCGATCGGCGGCATCTCATTCAGGGCCTCCGAACGGCTGAACGTGGACCTGACCTATCGCTACCTTACTGGTTCACGGATCCATTTCCAGGCGGTCGACCAGACAAATCAGTTATCGACGGGTATAAGCGGTCGCTATCAGGATCATGCGGTCACTCTGGGCCTGCGCTACGCCTTCGGAGCGGCTCCCCAAGCTGCACCCCCGCCGCCGCCGCCGCCCCCGCCGCCCGCCATGGAACCTGCGCCGCCCCCGCCGCCGGCCCCGCCTCCCCCGCCGCCGCCAGCACCGATCGCTTTTCAAGCACGAGACTACGTGATCTATTTTCCATGGGATCAGTTCGTCGTTACGCCTGAAGCGCAGGCGGTGTTGCAGGACGTGGCCAAGTATGCTGCGGACGGGCACGCGGCAAAGGAAACCATCGTCGGCTTTACCGACGCCTCCGGATCGGTGGCTTACAATGAACGTCTTTCCGAACGCCGTGCGAAGGCGACCGCGGACGGCCTGGTTGCCCTGGGTGTCTCCCAGACCAATCTGGATGTCAGCTGGAAAGGCAAATCCGAGCTCGCCGTGCCAACGGCTGACGGCGTGAGAGAGCCCTTGAACCGTAGAGCGACCATTCACGTCGCTTTCTAACGCGCACAAAGCCTGACGCTTCAGGCAATACGCGAAGACTTCCGCACCGCCAATGACTCAGTTTGTGAGCCAGTTGGCGGTGCGGAACCTTCGGGATTTCATTGATCAAATCCGACACCCGCCCCCAGCTCAGACGCCTTCAAGGGTTTCAGGCGCTCGCTTCCAAGGCCTTTTCTGTCGCCACGTTGACGCGAACGCTCAAGGGCCGCGTTCCATAGAAGAACGTCGTGGGGATAGAAAAATCCAGGACAACGTCGAAAAACAACCCATTCGGCGACCAGCAGTAATATACCGGCCTGAGATCAAGCCATGAATCAGGCGATGCACCGTAAAATCCGAAACCTTCCTATTCACATTGAGGAGGACACAGGCTCGAACCCTGTCGCATCCACCAGGCAGTCTGCCCGCGGCCGGAGCGGCGCAAGGGTTCAGGTGTGCCGAGGCTAGCTATCTCAAGAACGAAAATCCTGCTCGCGATCGGCGCCTTCGTCGTCATCGCGCTCGGCTACCAGCAGATCATGTCCCGCTCCCAGGTGATCCTGGACGTGCGTCACTCGCTGCCACCTGGCCACATGGTCGTGCAAACGACGCCGGATCTGGAAGCGCGCGGCGCCCGGCTGATTGCGATATCGGCCTGTTCAGGGTGCCACGGACACGAGCTGACCGGTGGTCCGCTGAACGCGTTCGGCACCGAGGTCCACGCGCCAAACCTTACCCTCCTGAGCCCAAAACTTTCCGACGGAGATATCGACCGCGCTCTGCGTTCGGGGCTGCGCCCCGATGGAACCAGCGAGCTGATGATGCCGGCGCATGCCTATCGCGGGTTCACCGACGATGAGGTCACCGCGATCATCGCCGAATTGCGCGCGTTGCCTAAAAGGGGAAGCGAACTTCCCAGGACGCAGCCTGGGCTCCTGCTTCGCGCGGCCCTCCTGGCCGGCTGGGTTCAACTGGAAACCGACAAGGTCGCCGGCGCGCGCCCACCGCTCGACGCCGGCGTGCCGTTGCAAGCCGGCCGGCATCTCGCCGCTGTCGCCTGCGGACGGTGTCACGGCACGGATCTTGGGGGGATCAACGGCGGCGCGCCGGACATGACCGTGCGCGGCTACTACCCGCGCGCAAAGTTCCATGGTCTGATACAGAAGGGTGACGCGATCGGCGAGGGTGACATGGCGCTGATGACCCAGACGGCGCAGGCTAATTTCAGCCACTTCACCAACGCCGAGGTGGACGCGATTTACGACTACCTCGACGCTCGCGACGGCGTCCTGTTGGACAAGGCCGCCGCCGCGCGATGAACGAGGCCGAGCGGGCCATCCTGGGTGTTGGCGCAAACGCCAACGCCAACGAGATTCGCGCGGCCTATCGAACGGCGGCAAAGCTGGCTCACCCGGATATGGGGGGTTCAAGCGAAGCGTTTCAGCGGGTCCGGCTGGCGGCGGATCGCCTGCTTGCCGCTCTACAATCGGGCGGTCCCCCTGAGCAAAGACGGCCTGACAGAGACAATCCGCATACCAGTCTCGAGGGCCACTGGATGTCGGTCAGTGACGATCTGATTGCGATCTGGAGGCTCCGGCGCGAACCTGTCGTGGTCTTCGCCCCGCAGAAGATTGGCCTGTCGCCTTTCACAAGTGGACTCTCCCTCAACCCGGCGGCGTTCGACTGGCTGACACGAAAGATCGGGCCGCGCGGCGAGGCCTGGGACTTTCACGTCGCCGGCTCGCTCACCCGCCTCTTCTTTCGTAACGGCGATGACGCGCGGATATTTCAACTGCGCTTCCTCTAGCGACCGCAGTAGGGTCAGACCGGTTTCGCCCCTCTATGACATGGACAGTTTCATTGCCGGGGGCGATTGTGAGTGAACAGGGAGATCAATGGCATGGCTGACAAGATCGAGATCGGTGCGCCAGGCTGGACCGAGGCGCACGTCGCCCTTTATCGCGCGACGAACGGGGAGGAAGGTCATCTGCTGGACTTCAGCGCGGTCGGCGGCCCGCCGGGTACGCCCTGCCTGATCCTGAAGACGGTGGGACGGCGGACCGGCGAGGCCAAGCTGATCCCGCTGATTTATGGCCAGGACGGCGACCGCTTCGTCATCGTGGCGTCCAAGGGAGGCGCGGCGAAGCATCCAGCCTGGTACCTCAATCTTGCCGCCAATCCCGACGTCGCTTTCCAGGTCGCGGACAAAAAGTACGCCGGTAAGGCGCGGACGGCAAAAGGCGAAGAGCGGGAGCGTCTGTTCACCATGATGGCGGGCG
>JANXTX010000339.1 GCA_025352165.1 Caulobacteraceae bacterium
CCGGTGTCGGTCGCGGAAAAGGCGCGGGCGCGCAGCGTCTGGAGCGGCAGCCTCTACAAGCCGCGCACGCCGATCTACCCCAAGCTTGTTCATGGCAAATGGCGCAACATTAAGTGGGCGCTATTGGTGGCCACGTTGACCATCTACTACGTAGTGCCGTGGATTCGATGGCCTAGGCCTCCGGCGGCGCCGCAACAGGCGGTACTGGTGGATTTCGCCCACCAGCACTTCTATTTCTTCTTCATTACCCTGTGGCCGGAGGAAGTCTACTTCATCACCGGCCTGCTGATCATGGCAGCGCTGGCGCTATTCCTTACCAGCGCCCTGTTCGGCCGGCTGTGGTGCGGTTACGCCTGCCCACAGACGGTCTGGACCGACCTCTATATCGCTGTCGAGCGCGCCTTCGAGGGCGATCGCAATGCGCGCATGAAGCTTGCAGCCGCGCCCTGGTCCTTCGATAAACTCTGGCGCAAGGGCGGCAAGCACATTGCCTGGCTCCTGATCGCCATGGCGACCGGCGGCGCCTGGATCTTCTATTTCCAGGATGCGCCGACGCTGTGGAGTCAGTTCTGGGTCGGTCAGGCCCCGATAACCTCCTACGTCTCCGCCGGCATCCTGACCTTCACGACCTATGCGCTGGCCGGCGGCATGCGCGAGCAGGTTTGCACCTATCTTTGCCCTTGGCCTCGCATCCAGGGCGCGATGTTCGATGAGCACACCCTGCAGGTGAATTATCGACGCGATCGCGGTGAACCGCGCGCGCCGCACAAGAAGGACCAGGCATGGGAGGGACGCGGTGACTGCATCGACTGCGGGCAGTGTGTGGTGGTCTGTCCCATGGGCATCGACATCCGCAATGGCTCGCAGCTGGAGTGCATCAATTGCGGCCTGTGTGTTGACGCCTGCGATGAAATCATGGTCCGGGTCGGTCGTCCCACGCGTCTGATTTCCTATGACACGGACTCTGCGGTCGAAAATCGCGTCCACGGACTTCATCCGATCTATAAATTCGTCCGCCCACGCACGATCTACTATGGCGCCGCGCTGACTCTTGTCTCCGGATTGATGATCTGGGGCCTGGCGACCCGCCAGCCGGTCGTCCTGGAGGTCCTTCGCGACCGCAATCCGACCTTCGTGCGCCTTAAGGATGGTTCGATCCGTGACGGCTACACGCTCAAGATCGACAACCGCAGTTTTGAACCACGCGTCTATCAGGTTGCTGTGACGGGACTCGCCAACGCGCGGGTAAAGAACCCCGGCTCTACGACGGCGCAGGGCCCGCTATCCGTTACTGTCCTTCCCAATGAGACGCGATCGCTACGCGTGTTCGTCATCGTCCGGCAGTCGAAGGGTGAAGACATGGCGCGTACCCAGCCGGTCGATTTCACCATCAGCCAACCAGGCGGCAAGCCGATCACCACGCCTTCGACCTTCCTTTCTGGAGATGTCACCCCGTCATGAGCCTTGTTGAACCCCGTCGTGGATTTCGCCTGACCGGCTGGCATGTTCTGGCCGCGTTGGTTGTCTTTTTTGGAGTCAGTTTCGCCGTCGACGCCATCATGGTCATGGACGCCTATCACACCTTCTCGGGCGAAGTGGCCAGCTCGCCCTATGAGGAAGGCCTCGCCTACGACAGTCAGCTCGATCAGCAGCGGGCGCAGACCGCGCTCGGCTGGCGGATGTCGGCCACGCTCAACGGCCCGACCCTCCACCTGACGGCGGTCGACCGCGCCGGCTCACCGTTATCAGGGTTGCGTATCGTCGCCCGGCTGGAGCGACCCGCGACCGAGCAGGGTCGCAGAGCCGTGTTGTTTCATCTGGTCTCACCTGGGGTCTATCAGTCCGATGCGCAATCGATTTCCGGGGCTTGGGATCTGCGCCTGAGCGCCTATGACGCCAGTGATCACCGCTTCGACGCCGAACGGCGGCTGATCGCGCCGTGACAGCGTTTGATGCAGATCTCTCCGGTTTCGTCACCCATAAACCCGGCGAAGCGGACCGGCTTGAGCTGCTGGTGCGCGGTGCGCGCTGCGCCGCCTGCATGGCTAGGATCGAGAAGGCCGCCGCCGCGGTGCGCGGAGTCGAGCAGGCCCGTTTGAATCTTTCCACCGGCAAGTTGTCGGTGACCTTCCGGGCTGGAAAGGCCGATCCGGCGCGGGTGGTCCACGCGGTCGAGGCCGCGGGCTATACGACCACGCTGTTTGACCCGGAGTCCGCGATCCAGACGCGCGACGCCGAGGGCCGCCGGCTGACGCTTGCCCTTGGCGTGGCCGGCTTTGGCGCCGGCAATGTGATGATGTTTTCGGTGCCGGTCTGGGCGGGCCTGTTCGGCCAGGAGCTGACTCCGAGCGCGCGGGCGCTGATGTACTGGGCCTCTGCGATCATCGCGACGCCCTGCGCGCTCCATGCCGGCATGGTGTTCTTCCAGTCCGCGTGGAACTCCCTGCGGCGGGGCCGCGCCAACATGGACGTGCCGATCTCGATCGGGGTGATCCTGACCCTGATCGTCAGCTTTTCCGAGACCATCCAGGGCGGCCGACATGCCTATTTCGATGCGGCGGTAACCCTGCTGTTCCTGTTGCTGATCGGCCGCTGGCTCGATCACAAGCTACGCGCCCGGGCCCTGAACGCCGCCCGTGATCTACTGGCGTTGCAGGCCCCAATAGCGCGAAGACTGGACGCTGATGGTACCGAGCATGGCGTTCCGGTGGCGAAGGTCGCCGTCGGCGAACTCGTCAGCGTGACGCCGGGCGAGCGGGTCCCGCTCGATGGCCAGGTCACCGAAGGTTTCAGCAGCCTCGACAACGCCCTGATCACCGGCGAGACGGCGCCTCTGCCCGTGGAGCCGGGCTCGATCGTTCATGCGGGCGCTCTCAATATGGACGGCCGATTGCTGGTGAGGGTTCAGGCCAGAGCCGAGGACTCCGCGCTCGCCGCGATCGCGCGGTTGATGGAGGCGGGCGCCCAGACCAAATCCGCCTATGTCCGGCTCGCGGATCGTGCGGCATCGATCTATGTGCCCGTGGTGCATTCCCTGGCGCTGGCGACGTTCGTCGGTGGCTGGGTGTTGGGTCTGGGGCCGCGTGAGGCCCTGCTGCGCGCCGCGGCCGTTCTGATAATCACCTGTCCCTGCGCGCTCGGGCTGGCGGTCCCCGCGGTGCAGATCGCCGCCAGCGCCCGCCTGTTCCGGAAAGGCGTGCTGGTCAAATCAGGCGCGGCGCTGGAGCGGCTCGCCGAGGTCGACACCGTAGTGCTCGACAAGACCGGCGTGCTGACACAGGGCCGTCCCGACCTCATCGATCCGCCCACCGCCATGCTGGCTCCCGCGGCGCAACTCGCCCGCGCTTCGCGCCATCCGCTCGCGCTGGCCCTGGTGCGGAAAGCCGGTCCGGGGCCGGTCTGCGTCGATGCACGCGAAGTGGCGGGACTTGGGGTCATGGGCCTTGTCGATGGACGGCCCGCGCGGCTGGGCCGCGCGGCATTCCTGGACCTGAACAACGTCGACGCCAGCGAGAGTGAACTGTGGTTCGGATTCGAGGGCGAGACCAGCGTGCGCTTCCAGTTCGCCGACCGTCTGCGCCACGACGCCACCGCTACCGTGACGGCGCTGCGCAAGAGGGGCCTGTCGGTCGAGATTCTCTCCGGGGATGTGGAACGCGCCGTCGCACGCGCGGCGGAGGGCGCCGGTATCAGCAAGTGGCGCGCCCACCTGGCCCCTATCGAGAAGTCGAAGGCGATCGACGACCTGAAGGCGGATGGCTGCAAGGTGCTGATGGTCGGCGACGGCCTGAATGACGCGGCTGCGCTTTCGCGGGCTCACGCTTCGATCGCACCGGGAGCCGCGATCGACGCCAGCCAGAACGCCGCCGATCTGGTGTTCGAGGGCGACGGCCTGATGGCGATCGTCCAGGCCATCGACATATCCCGCGCCGCCCGCGCCCGTGCACTGGAGAACTTCGGCTTCTCCGCCCTCTACAATGTCGTCGCCGCGCCGATGGCCATCTTCGGCCTGGTCAATCCGTTCTTCGCGGCGATCGCCATGTCCGGCTCTTCGCTGGTGGTCACGCTGAATGCCTTGCGTATGCATTGGGCCGGGCGGAATTGAGGATCACCCGATGAACATCATCTTTGTTTTGGCGCCCGCGTCCCTGGTTCTCGCGCTTGTCGGCCTTGGCGCATTCTGGTGGAGCGTTAAGGATGGCCAGTACGATGATCCGGCGGGCGATGCAGCCCGCATTCTCAACGACGAGCCCGACGACGGTCCCTTGCCATGACGAACGTCCTGAACCTGCAAAGATCCCGCAACAGCCACGACCAGGCCGATGACCAGCTCTTCGCGTTGTTGCCCCGTTACGAAGGCCGCGCCCCGCGCTACACCAGCTATCCCACGGCGGTGCAGTTCACGCCCGATGTCGGCGCCGCGACCTATGCACAATGGCTCGCGGAGATACCGGCGGACGAGCCGCTGTCGATCTACATCCACGTCCCGTTCTGCGCCCGCCTCTGCTGGTATTGCGGCTGCAATACGCGCGTCGTTAACAGCCGCGAGACCATCGGCGGCTATGTCGATCTATTGTCGAAGGAACTTGATCTCGTCGCTGGCCGCCTTGGCGACTCTCACCCGGTTTCGCATGTTCATTTCGGCGGCGGCACGCCGAACATGCTCTCTCCGGACCATCTCGACGCTCTGTTCGGCGCACTGCGCGATCGTTTCGAATTTCGCCACGACGCGGAGATCGCCAGCGAACTTGATCCCGCCCAGTTGACGTCCGAATGGGCGCAAGCCGCGTCGCGCAACGGCCTCAACCGCGCAAGCCTCGGCATCCAGGATTTGTCGCCGCAAGTGCAGGCGGCGGTTAATCGTCACGAGCCGTTCGAGATCGTCCAGCGCGCGTCCGGATATCTGCGCGAGGCGGGCATTGAGGCGCTCAACTTTGACCTGATGTACGGACTTCCCCGACAGAGCGTTGACGATGTGCTGACCACCCTCGATCAGGTCCTCACGCTTCGTCCGCAGCGCGTTGCCCTGTTCGGCTACGCGCATGTGCCCTGGATGAAGTCGCACCAGAAGCTGCTTCCCGAGGCCGAGCTCCCGGGGCCCGCCGAACGACTGCACCAGAGCCTGGCCGCGGCCGAGCGCCTACAAGACGAGGGTTATGTCCCCGTTGGGTTCGACCACTTCGCCCTTCCGAATGATCCGCTTGCCTCCGGCAAGGTGCGCCGGAATTTCCAAGGCTACACCACCGATGGCGCCTGGACCCTGCTCGGCCTGGGCGCGTCCGCCATCGGGCGCCTGCCGCAGGGCTATGTGCAGAACCAGACCGGCGAACTGGCCTGGCGGCAAGCGATCGCGAAGGGTGAACTGGCAACCGTCCGTGGCGTCCCGCTGACCGACGACGACCGTTTTCGACGTGAGATAATTGAGCAGCTGATGTGCGAATTGACTGTCGACCTCGCCGACCTGTGCGCCCGCCACGGCCGGGATTTTTCAGACCTTGCTCCGGCTCTGGATCAGCTCGCCGAGCCCCTTCGCGACGGCGTCGCCGAACTCACCGGCGCCCGTCTCACCATCACCGACCTCGGCCGCCCCTACCTGCGCACCGTCTGCGCCGCCTTCGACGCCTACCTCGATCCCGCCGCGACGAGGCATTCCGCATCCGTATAGCCCCGGCGGTTTCCTTGTCTGGATCGCCCGGCCGCCTTACGCCTAGCAGTGTTGCGGTCGTTGCGCGGGCCCAGCGTTACTTCCGCAGGCTGAGGATGTAGCTGCTGACGTTCCTGATTTCATCCGGGTTGAGCAGCTGCCCCGGCATGGTCATCGGCAGGGTCCGCAGATCCCGGTGGGGCGTCGTGATGAACTTCTTCAGGGCGCCCCCGGTTGTCTGTGGCTCATTCGCAATCCGCCGGAAACTGGGCGTCGGCTGCCGCGGCATCGGCGGCGACGCCTGATCGTCGACCACGACATGGCGGTAGGCGCAGGTCCGTCGGGCGACCAGTTCGCCCTCCTTTGCGGTTTGACCGTTTGATGCGGGCTCGGTCGCGGCCCTGGTCGACAGGATCGCGGCGAGACTCGCGAGAATAAGCCCAGTGCGTTTCATGCGACTTCTCCCAGGAGACCGAAGCGGGTTCAGCTCTGGTGGTCGGTGACGTTTTGCCGCGAGATCGGATTGTCTCCCCGCGCGCGACCGTTCCAGCGTCGATCCCTCGTCGCCATGACCCGGATCAAACGAGGAGGGAGGAACGTCCGCTACCCCCCGCCCGCCAGCGAGCGCGTGGCCGCATGCAGGTGGTTCATGTTCACTTTCAGACCGCTGGCGATCATCACGTCGCCGGGCTTCATATCGCCGGGGCAGGGGCCGAGATAGTCGGCCTGGATATCCATCACATGGCGCCCGTTCATACCGCCGATACTCGCGCCGGTGGTGTCGGTCTGCGAATGAACCCGGTATCGGCTGGCAAGGTCACCGCTCAGCACACCCTGTGTAATGACCTGGCCGCCAGGACCCATATTGCAGGTCGAACTGAAGCGGTATCCGCCATCGGGGTCACGCGTGACCGATTGATTCTGGCACATCGACCTATCGGCGTGGCCGCCCAGCGCCGAGAGCCTCGAACGTGCAACGGCGTCAAGACAGGCCCGCACGTCCCCAATCAGGCCGAGGTTCTGGCCATCACGAGAAAAAGATTCCCGCCACAGGCCCGCCTTTGGATTTGGCAGCGTCGCGGCAACTTTGGGCCCCTGGCCGGGACCGGTTCCATCGCATCCCGCCAACGCCAGGCTGGCAACCGCTAGCGCCGGGATGCCGAAGACGATCAGGCCGCGCATGCGTTCATCCTCCTCGCCAGAAATTAAAGTCTAGCGCGGAATAGTCGGCAACGGAATTGTCTGTTTTGCAAGGGTCGTCAAAGCCTTGAGACAAAAAAAGGCCGCCCCGGAGGACGGCCTTTTCGTGAAGAACCTTGTTCCTCTGCCCAGACTTAGGAAGCCGGAGCGTTCGCGGTCATGGCGCCGGCGGCGGCCGGGGCGTTGGCGTCAGAGGCCATAGCGTTGGTGGCCGGGGCGTTGGCGTCGGCGGTGTTGTCGGCGGCCGGGGCCGGCTTCTGGCAGGCGGCGACGGACAGGGCGGCGACGGCGGCGCCGGCGACGAGCAGCTTGCGGAGAACTTCCGAAGTCATGGGTTTCGTTCCTTTGGGTGAAAATACGGGCTTTGCGCTGAAGCCGCTTGGGACCCCTGACGCTGACCCGAGTTATTCACTCGACTCTCCGGAAAATCAAGGGGTCCGGCCACGCCTCGAACAGGTTGGCGCAATCAGCGCGTCTTTCGAAACCTGATGTCGAAACAATGGGCATTACGCGCCAAAAATCGCAGTGATTCAAGACCCGCTCGCGTCGGCCGGATCCTTGACCATGCCGAGCGCCCGAAGCGTCTGCGGGTGTGGCTCACCAGTGGCCAGCGACCGCTCCGGCGGCATGCGCAGCAGCCAGTCGCCACCTGCTGCGAGTGCGGCGGGACCGATATCGCGGGTCAGATGGTCGCGCACCGATTGGGGAATCGATCCTTCCGGCGCCAGTGGGTCCATGCCGGCCAGTTCGGCGAACCGCGCCTCGTCGGCGAATCGGTCGCCGCTCAGATCGCCGGTTCTCTCCAAAAGGACGGCGGTCGCCGTTGGCGTCTGCCCGAGATCCTGGATCGGCGAAAGGATCAGGCCGTCGAGCCGGTCGACGCGCGCGCTCCTGACTCCGTTGAGCAGGCCGAAAATCATGGTTCCGTTGCTGAACTGCGAGCCGATGATGAATATCTGGTCCTTCAGCGGCAGCAGCCATGCGTCGATAAAGACGCCGCCGTTGGCCAGATTGAGCCGCAGCATGCCCGTGCCATCCTTGCGGACGATGCACTGGTCGTGGACGAATCGACCCGGATACATCGCAAAGGGTCGGGTCGTGCGGAAAAACCCTTCATAAGCCGAGCCCCATTGCGCGGTCATCGCCAGGGCCTGGCCGAGCAATGGTAGCGGCAGGCCGCCGCGGACCGAGACGGGAACCTGCCGATTTCCATCGGCGCCGAACAGTTCCGCAAGATCGTCCAGAGATCGATCCCAATCGAAGGTGTTGAAGCCGGGCGAATGTCGCGCCACCAACGCGCTGAGTTGGGAGAGGTTGTGTGTGGAGGGCTTTACCGCTCCCGTCACCCAGCGTCCGACGATCGACTTATGTACACCCAGATCGGCCGCCAGTCGCCCGCGGCTCAAAGACAACAGCTTCAAAACTAGGCTAAGCTTCTCGCAGAACGGCTCCGACATCGACGCAACGCTCCACGGGTAGGCTCCCCATGGTGCATGTTTGCCGCACCTGACGCAATCTTGCTTGCCGAGATCAGTTCAAGGCGAGCCGGCCTGCGTCTCAGGTGAGCGTGCCATGCCCTGCCGCCGGAATTGGCAGCGCGGCAGGCTGTCTTTTCGTTGGCGGGATCTGGCGCGCGCCCTCCGCCACTCGATGTCACGACCGCGACGTAGAAATTCGCGGCCGGCGGGCGGCCCGTCAAATCCGACGAACCGCATGCGGAAACCAACCAATGCCTTATAATGAAAGTTAGCGGCTCAGGTTTCGCGCCGCCCGCCAAAATCAGCGGACCTGGACCATTGACCGATGACCCTGACCGCACGATCGGGTAAGATGGCGGTCATGACAGATTTGGCTCTGACAAGCCTTACCGCCCACTATCCTCGTCCGATCGAGCGATCGGCTGACCGCTGGGTGCATATCGTCGGGCTGACCGCGGCAGGCGCCGGCTCTTTGACATTACTGGCGCTCACCCTGCTGGGAGGTCATTTCGCGGAGACGGCTGCGGTCGGTGTCTACGCGACGTGCCTGATCGCCATGCTGGTCTGCTCGACCCTCTACAACATGGCCGGTCCGCGTCACCGGCCGGTGCTGCGGCGGCTGGACCATGCGGCGATCTTCCTGATGATCGCCGGGTCCTACACACCGTTCACGACAATGCGATTGACCGGACCCTGGGCGCTTTGGATGACGGTGTCGGTCTGGACCCTCTGTCTGGTCGGCGCGGCCGGAAAGCTGTTCTTGCCCGGGCTTTCGAAGGGCTTCTGGGTGGTGCTGTATCTGGCGGTGGGCTGGCTGGTTCTTGTCGCTATCAAACCGCTTCTAGCGACGGTCTCACTGGCCGCTCTCGCGCTGCTGCTCATCGGGGGACTGGTCTATTCCGTTGGGGTAATTTTCTACCTGAGGAAGACCCTTCCATTCCGCCGCGCCATCTGGCACGGTTTCGTTGTCGCTGCTGCGGCGACACACTACGCGGCGATTTTGACAGGCGTGGTGCTCTCGCCCAGCGCGTAGATTGGCCTTGTGGGGGTCCGTGGCTCGCCAAGGCTGCAGTGATCAATTTCCACTTCGGAGAAACCCCTCGATGCAAAAGAAATCCTGGCTCAAGACCGGCGTCGTCAGCGCCGTCGCCGCTGTCGGCATCACCGCCGCCAGCGCCCAGACTGCCTCCGCGTACATTGTCTGTAATCGCTTCCACGAATGCTGGCACAGCCATGCCCGGTACGCCTACCCGCCGGGCCTTGGCATTGTCTTCTATGCCGACGGCTGGCGTTTCCCGGACACTCATTGGCGCTGGGTCGCCGACCGTGACGAGCGCGGCTACTGGCATCACGGCCGCTGGCATCGGTTCTGATAAACGGACCGGGCCCTATTCGAATTGAGTTGAACGGGCGCGCCGCAACCACGGCGCGCCCGTATCGCGTTCGGTTGGCCGGAGGCGGGGAGGGGGTTGTCTCCTTGGCGCCAACACCGTCATATCCAGTCAGGCGACATCGGGGACCGGACATGACTTTCACCAGGGCCGCAACTTGGGTGGCCGCGCTGTGGTTGTTGGCCGGCGCGGCCATGGCGGCGACTCCCGCCGAGGGTCCATCGCGCATCTTCGAGCCCAGGGATGTCTTCTCCCTCCGTTCGGCTGATGATCCGCGAATTCGCCCCGACGGAGGGCAGATCGTTTACGTCCGTCGCGCCTACGACATCATGACCGATCGCGTCTCTCGCTCATTGTGGCTGGTCGACGTCGCCACCGGCTCGCAGACGCCCCTCGTCGATGGGCCGTCGGTCGGCTCCCCACGCTGGTCGCCGGATGGATCGCGCCTGGCATATGTCGCCGCGGCCGATGGCGGGCCGCAGATCTTCGTGCGCTGGATGGCGACCGGCGCGACCGCAAAAGTCGCAACCGTGCCGCAGGCGCCGCACGATATCGTCTGGTCGCCGGACGGCCGCGGCCTTGCGTTCCTGATGTTTTCCCCTGCGGAATCAGCCACGCTTGGTTCAATCATAGCCAAGCCCGAAGGCGCAAAATGGGCCGACCCGCTAAAGGTCATCGATCAGGTCACCTACCGCGCTGACGACGAGGGCTATCTAAAACCCGGCCATGACCACATCTGGATGGTTTCCGCCGACGGCGGCGCGCCGCGTCAGCTGACCTTCGGCCCCTACGACGATGGCGGTTCGCTGTCGTTCAACCCCGATGGTCGCTCTATCCTGTTCGCCGCCAACCGAGACAAGGACTGGGAGCGAAATCCCCTGCAGTCCGACATCTGGCAGGTCGCCGTCGACGACGGCGACCTCACACAACTCACCCATCAAACCGGCCCGGCGGCTGAACCGGTCGCCTCGCCCGACGGCCGACAGATCGCCTATATCGGCTTTGTCGACAGCCATGAGCCGTACCAGGACGCCCGCGTCTGGCTGTTCGACAGGGCCGGGGGACAACCACATTCCCTGACCGATGTGCTCGACCGCCCTGTCGACGCGGTCCGTTGGGCGGCCGACGGCAAGAGCCTCTACATCGAGTATGGCGATCACGCCGCTACCAAGGTTGCACGCATGGGCCTTGATGGAAAAGTCGACGACATCGTCGCCGATCTCGGTTCCGGCGCCGGTCTTGATCGGCCCTACACAGGTGGCTCCTTTACTGTCTCGAAAACAGGTGTCGTCGCCTACACACAAGGTTCCCCCGACCATCCCGCCGACCTCGCCGTCGCCGGTCCGGGGGGTTCCCACAGGCTGACCTGGCTGAATGAGGACCTGTTGCACGGCAAGGAGCTCGGCAAGGTATCGCACTTGGCGGTGGTTTCCTCGCACGATGGCCTTGCGATCGACGCATGGCGGGTCGATCCGCCAAACTACGACCCGACGAAAAAATACCCGCTGATCCTGGAAATTCACGGTGGGCCTTATGCCGCTTACGGCCCGGTCTGGTCATCCGACGACCAGCTCTACGCCGCTGCTGGCTACGTTGTCGTCTACGCCAACCCGCGCGGCTCGACGTCCTACGGCCAGACGTTTGCCGACGGCATCGCCCACAACTATCCGGGTTTTGACTATGACGACCTGCTCAGTGTGGTCGACGCGGCCATCGCCAAGGGTAGCGTCGACGCCAACAATCT
>JANXTX010000359.1 GCA_025352165.1 Caulobacteraceae bacterium
CCTTCGGGGTCCCCCTCCCCCGCTTCGCGGAGGAGGATCAGTAAATCCTCCTCCATGCCCTTGCATGGGGGAGGGGGACCCCGAAGGGGTGGAGGGGGCATGTGAGCAATGCGCGTCTCATAATTGGTAAGATGAAAACGATGGAGGAAGACATGTCACGACCGACAACTGTGCTGATGGAAGGCATCTATTTCGGCGAGGGGCCGCGCTGGCATGAGGGGCGGCTGTGGTTCAGCGACTTCTATGCCGCGGCGGTGAAGTCGGTGTCGCTGGCGGGTGACGGGCGGATCGAGTTCACCATCGACGACCGGCCGTCTGGACTGGGCTGGATGCCGGATGGATCAATGCTGATCGTGTCGATGACCAAACGACAGGTGCTGCGCCGCTCGCCGGGCGGAGAGATGAGCGTGCATGCGGACCTGAACGGCATCGCCACCTTCCATTGCAACGACATGGTCGTCGACGCGTCGGGCCACGCCTATGTCGGCAACTTCGGGTTTGACCTTGATGCGGAGATGGTCGCGCGCGGCGTTGAATCCGTGATTGCCGATCATCCGACGGCGAAGCTGGCCTGTGTTGCACCGGATGGCTCGGTCAGCGTTGCGGCCGAGGACATGCACTTTCCCAACGGCCCGGTGATCACGCCGGACGGCAAGACCCTGATCGTGGGTGAGACGCTGGGCGGCGCCCTGACCGCGTTCGATATCGGCGCGGACGGCGCGCTGTCGAACCGCCGCCTGTGGGCGAGCACCTGGCCGCGGGTTCCCGACGGCATCGCGCTGGATGCGGAAGGCGCGATCTGGATCGCCAATCCGATCGCTCCGGAATGCGTGCGGATCGCGCAGGGCGGCGAGGTGCTCGAAGTGATCGACACCGGCCAGCCCTGCTATGCCTGCATGCTCGGTGGCGACGATGGTCGCACCCTGTTCATGCTCACCGCCAAGTCCTCGATCGCCCACGAAGCGGCCGAGGCCCCGAGCGGAAAGCTGCTGATCGCGACGGTGGATGCGCCGAGGGCGGGACGGCCGTAGGCAAGCGAGTTCCTCCCTCCCCTTCTGGCTACCGAATGCACACATCTCGAAGGTAATCCACGGAACGCCTCGCCCGTTTGGGAGAGGGAGGGGCCCAGCGAAGCTGGGAGGGTGAGGGTCTGTAGCATTGACAGAAAGACCCTCATCTTCCCACGCCAAGAGGCGCGGGCCCCTTCTTCTCCCAGTCGGGAGAAGTGATTTGTAGATCATCTCCGAGAAGTGTGAATCCGGTGGCCCCTTCTGGGGAGGGAGGAAGAGGTTACGCGGCTTTTTCGAGGATGACGGCTTCGCGGCCGCCGCGGACCAGGGTTCCGGGGAGGGCGCCGGTGAAGGCGCCGTTGTCGAAGGTCACTTCGCCGGACTTGATGGTGTAGCGGTAGCCTTCGACGCGCTGGACGAGGCGCTTGCCGCCGGCCGGGAGGTCGTGGACGGCTTCGGGGCGGAACAGGCGCAGGTTGTCGAAATCGATGATGTTGATGTCGGCCAGCAATCCGGGACGCAGTTCACCGCGGTCCTTCAGGCCATAGGCGCGCGCCGTGTCGCTGCTGAGCTTACGCACCAGGAATTCCAGCGGGAAGCCATCGCCCTTCTTCCGGTCCCGCGCCCAATGGGTGATGATGAAGGTCGGCATGCCGGCGTCGGCGATAACACCGCAGTGGGCGCCGCCGTCGGAGAGGCCGAACAGCACATTGGCGTGCTGAAGGTTCTTACGGAAGAAGTCGAAGTTGTAGGTCTGATAGCCGCCCAGCGGCTGGTAGAACAGTTCGGTCCCGCCATCGCGGACCAGGAGATCGTACATCATTTCCGTGGGTGAGACGCCGGCGGCCTCGGCCAGGCCGGTGACACTTTGTTCGCGGTCAGGCTCGTAGTCGGGGCGATCGCCAAGCGGGAATACGCGGGCCAGCAGTTCGTCGATATTGGCGCCCAGGATCGGATTGCGGATGCCGCTCTCTTCCGATAGCAGCGCGGCGCGGATTTCCGGGCGGCTCATCATCGCCACCTTCTCCGCGAGCGGCAGATGGGCGATCTTTTCGACATAGGTCGGATGAGCGATGAAAATGTGGAAGTTGGACTGCAGGCCTTGCAACACGCCAGTGGGACGGCCGGCCATTTGCGGGCGGATATCCATGCCCTCCCGCCGTGACTCCTCGGCGATGTTGAACATCTTGTCGCCTTCGTAGGCGCCGGCGGACGTCGCGACGAGGGTCACCGGCAGGCCGGTTTCCTTGACGAAGCCCTTCACCCAGCGCCATTCGTCGTCGTCGCCGAGGTGGTCGGAGACCATCTCGAACACGCCGTGGCTGAGGCCCTACATCGCCAGGCCCATGGCCAGCATCTCATCGGAGCCGGCGAAGGTGCCGGGCACGTGAACGCCGTGCTTGTCCTTGTGCAACAGGGTGCGCGAGGTCGAGAAACCGAGCGCGCCGGCCTCGACGCCCTCACGCACCAGAGCGGCCATCTCACCAATCTCCGCCGCGTTCGGCGCGTAGTCGGTGTTGCAGCGATCACCCAGCACATAGGCCCGCACCGCGCCATGCGGCACGTGAACGCCGACATCGATGGCGCGCGGCTTGGCTTCCAGGGCGTCGAGATATTCGGGAAAATGCTCCCACTTCCAGTCGATGCCCTCCGACAGCGCGGCGCCGGGGATATCCTCGACGCCTTCCATCAGCTCAATCAGGAACTGGCGCGCATCCGGTCGGACGGGCGCGAATCCGACGCCGCAGTTGCCCATGATCGCAGTGGTGACACCGTGCCAGCTCGAGGGGGCCATTACCGGGTCCCAGGTCGCCTGGCCGTCATAGTGGGTGTGGATGTCGACCCAGCCGGGCGTGACGACCATGCCCTCGGCATCGATCTCCTTGCGGGCGGGGCCAAGGTTCTGGCCGACGGCGACGATACGCTCGCCCTTGACGGCGATGTCGCCCTTGAACGGCGCGGCGCCCGTACCGTCGACGATGGTCCCGCCCTTGATGATCAGATCGTGCATGTGTGTCTCCCGAAAATCTTGTTTGCCAATCTATTGGCTCGTTACGTCTCTGGTTCTTCGACTGCCGGCAGGATGCCGGCGGTCCAGAAGACGGTACATCACCTCACCGTCAGGATCTTGTAGAGCAAATCGTCCGGTTCACGCGCTCCACGGTTGTTGAGGGTCGCGTAGATGCCCGTGGTCCACTCACAGGTGGAGGCGACATTGCGGTTCCAGTCCATCACATAGACGCGCGAGAAGATTTTCCAGACCCCGTCGCGGCGCTCAAGATGGTCGAGATAGCGGCCGCCGACAACCATTTCGGTGCGTCCGTCCGGACCGTCGAGCTCATGGTAGGCCTGGCAGTAGGTTTCGGCCTGGGCCTTGTCGCCATCGATGTCGATGCACAGGTTGCTGATTGCATGCTGGGTGCGCAGCATGCCCTTCAGCGCCGCCACGGTATTGCGCGCCCAGTCGTGGGCGTTGCTGGCGCCTGTCCCATAGTCGCAGGTTCCCTCCGGCCAGAACACGGCGAGCAGGGTGTCGATGTCGCAGCGGTCGATGCCGCGCGAATAGCGGGTCAGGGTGTCGGCGATCTTCACCCGGGCGATCATCTCAAGGACGTCGGCGGCGACGCGGTCGGAGGCTTCGGACATGACAGGGTTCCCGGTTTGGGTTGAGGTCAGAGCGTGCGCAGACGTTCGCGCTGGTTGCTGAGGTCGGCGTCGCCACGGTGGCCGAGGAGAACGTCAGGGGTCTGCTTGATCCAGTCGTCGAGGGCAGCCTCGGTACGGGCCCAGTCGACCAGCTCGCTACGGTGGGCGATCTTCCACACCCCGCCGCGGCGCTCATAGCGGTCGACATAGCGGCCGCTGATGAACAGGTCCTTTTCCATGCCGTTCATGATCACGCGGTGAAAGGCCTGGAAGTAGATCTCGCCAAAGGCAACATCGCCCTCCACCTCGATGAAGGCCTGGCCCATCATGTGGTGGTTGGAGAGGTGATCCTTCAGGGCGTTCTGGGCCATGTCGACGAAGCCGTCGGGGCCGCCCTTGAAGAAGCCGTAGTCGGTGGTGGCGTCGTCCCAGAACACCGAGCGGTGCAGGGTCGGCATCAGGCGGTCCTGGGCTCGCAGATACTTGCAGGAAAGATCGTAGATCTCCTGCCGCGAGAGCATGGCGTCGATACGCGGATCGGAATGCGGTTCAGGCATGGACTCGATTCCTTCGGGGTCAGGCGACCGGCGGCGCGCCGATCAGTCGGCTGTCGCCGTTGTGGAAGGCGGGGATGCCGCCGCTGACTGTCTGCCCGGAGTCGATCAGCAGGGTGTGGCCGGTGACATAGCGGGCCTCATCGCTGGCCAGATACAGCAGGCCGTAGGCGGGGTCCGCTGCCGTAGCCGCAATGCCGAGCGGCGCGCCACGGGCGATCTGCGCGGCGGTGGCGTCATGGTCGGCGGCGTCGCCTGCTATGAGCGAGGCGGTCATCGCGGTGACGGTGTTGCCGGGGGCGACCGCGTTGACGCGGATGCCGTGCTGCGCCAACTCCGATGCCACCGACTTGGTCAGGCCGACCACGCCGTGCTTGGCGGCGGTGTAGGCGTGCGGGCCGAGGCCGCCCATGACGCCGGCGGTGCTGGCGATGGAAAGGATCGATCCCCTGCGTTGCGGAACCATAACCCGGGCCGCGTGCTTCATGCCGTAGAAGACGCCATCGAGCAGGATGGCGATGGTGCGATGCCAGTCCGCCGCCGGCGTATCGGCGATCGGACCCACGGCCCCGACGATGCCGGCGTTGTTGACCATGATATCGAGGCAGCCAAAGCGCGAGACAGCGAGATCGACGGCGGCGGCGACATCGGCCTCCGACGTGACGTCCGCGCGAATGAAGGCGGCTCGATCGCCCAGTTCAGCGGCCAGGCGCGCGCCAGGCCCTTCCTGCATGTCGCACAGCACTACCTTCGCGCCGTGCTCATGAAAGAGCTTCGCGGTTCCCGCGCCGATGCCGCTCGCGGCGCCGGTGATGACCGCGACCTTGTCCTGGAGCCTGTCGCCCATTTTCGTTTCTCCCGTCGTCTTGTTTGGTTCAGTTGTGGTCCCAGGCCCTGGCCTTGTCCACCGCCGCGCGGAAGTGGGGCAGACAGAGGATCAGGCAGATGAAGGCGATGGGATAGTTGACTGACGCCATCAGCGTCAGGCTGCCGCCCAGCGACTTTCCGGCGAAGATGCGGTCGCTGATCAGACCGCCGAGAAACGGGCCCAGGGTCAGCGAGATGCAGTTCACGATCAGCATGTAGAGGGCGATGATGCGGCCCTTGAGCTCATTCGGCGCAATGAACTGCAGCGCCGTGGCGCCAAGGCCGCCCGGGCAGCCCATGAAGAAGGTGATCGGGATCAGAAGCACAAAGATCTGCCATGGCCTGGGCGCCAGCGGCATGATGATCGCCAGCGGCCCAAGAATGGCCACGGCGGTGATCACCAGTTTCATCAGCGTGTCGGTATTGCCGCGCCTCAGCAGTCTCGCGGCGAGGGCGCCGGAGAGCACCGCTCCCGCGAATCCCAGCACCATGGCCATGGAGCCGTAGATCAGGCCCACTTCGGCGCGCGGCACGCCGCGCTCTCGCACCAGGAACTCGACGATCCAGAAGAACAGGCCCCAGCCCTGGATGGACAGGCAGATGTAGGCGATGAACATCAGGGTCAGGAACTGCCAGCGTCCCGAGACGAATTCCATGACCTGAGCCATGGTCAGGGGCACATGGTCGTCGCCGACCGCGCGGCCGCGCCGGGCCGGTTCCTTGAGCGTGAACCAGCCGAGCAGAGCCATGACGACCCCAGGCAAACCCAGCAGGATGAAGGTGAACTGCCAGGATTTGACGAGGCCGATGATCGGCAGGGTCACCGGCGGCGCGGTCTCGAAATGCTGGACCAGCGCGCCGCCAAGAATGTTGGCCACGCCGACGCCCAGAAAGGGCGCCGCGTTCAGCAGCCCCAGCGCGATCGGCAGGCTGCGTCGGGGAAACATATCCGACAGCATCGAATAGGAGGCGGGGGCGAGCCCCGCTTCGCCGATGCCGACACCCATCCGGGCTAGAAAGAGGGTGAAGAAGCTTTGCGCGAGACCGCAGGATGCGGTCATCAGGCTCCAGATGAAGATGGCGCCCGAGACGACCGCGCGGCGCGATCCGCGGTCGGCGAGCCACGCCGCCGGCAACGTACAGAACGTGTACAGCAGCGTGTAGGCGAGGCCGCCGATCACGCCCATTTCGGTGTCGCTGATATGGAGGTCACGGCGGATCGGGCCGATCATCAACGACAGGACCTGCCGGTCAATGGTCGACATGCTTGCCGCAACGGTCAGGAAGGCGGCGGCGTACCACGCCGCCGAGGTTGCGCGATCGCTCAAGGTATCCGAGCGCACGGAGAGATCCCCCGGCGCGGCTGAAGTCGCGTCGGGCGCGGAAATGGCTACCACGCGGTCAGGCCTTGAGGAACTTGTCGAGCGTCAGGTGGACCTGGCGAGCGCGCGCCTCCTGATAGTTACCAAGCGTCTGGCCGCGTTTGCGCGAGGCCTGCATGCCCTTGTACTGCATGGCCAGATTGTCGGTGTCCTGATCGTAGACGAAGCCGAGGCCCTGGCTCATTCCCGGCGCCGTGGCGTAGGATTCGCCGGCGGTCAACCGATGGGGCTTCGGCGCCTCCGGGCGCTCCTGACCCGGCGCGAGCGGCCGCAGGAACAGCAGGTCGAACAGCGCCCGTCCCGGATCATTGCCGATCGGCCGGAAGCGGTAGATCATCGGCAATGTGATCCCCGGGAACAAGAACATGTTCGGGAACAGGTGATATTCGATGGAATCCACCATCTCGCTGTCGGAGTAGCCCGACAGGTCGACGCCCATCGCCTCGCCCATCGTCTTGCGTTGGTATTCCGCATAGACGGACCTCGCCAGCTTTCCTTCCGGCACGGTCAGCCCGTCGACCGCGATCAGCATCTTGTCGAGGATCTGCTGCTGGGTCTGCGGATGTTTGTAGTGTGGGCTCGGGTGTCCGATCGTGTGGACGAACCGCGACACCGTTTCGCTGAAGATATCATAGTCGGCATTGGCGTCGGCAGAGGTCGGCAGCCCCTGGGTGTGGGTCGCCAGGACATGGTAGGCTTCCAGGAATGCTTCCTGCGCGGCCTTCCAGTTGGTGTCGAGTTCCTTCTGGATATGCAGGTAGATATAACGGTTGGAGAGATCCCAGCCGTCCTTGAAATGGTCCGGCAGGACGCTGAGTTGATCGGCCAGCGGGCCGGCGTCCGGGTCCATGTTGATGAACACGAAACCGCCCCAGACCTCGACCTTGACCTCGGGCAACTTGAAGTCCTCGTCCTTCACATGCGGGAAGTCCCAGCGGCAGGGAACTTCCCTGAGCTTGCCATCAAGGCTCCAGCTCCAGCCGTGGAACGGGCAGCGCAGGATCGGCGCCACACCGCTGCTGTCGGAGGGGCGGAACTGCGTGCCGCGGTGCAGGCAGGCGTTGACGTAGCCCTTGATCTCGTCCGGCGCGCTGCGCACCAGGATCACCGAATGGGGACCGACATCATAGGTGATGTAATCGCCGACGTGGATGAGGTGCTCAACGCGGCAGGCCCATTGCCACACCTTCGGCCAGAGCTTCTTCATCTCGAGATCGAAGAAATCCTGCGAATAATAGCGTTCGTAGCCGATATCCTCGTCACCGAGGAAATGGTAACTTTCGGCGGTCAGGGCCGGCGGTGTCTTCATGCCGTCGGCGTGAATCAGGTCCCGCGTGGATGGGCCGGGGCAGCGCGCCTCGCCGGGGACCGGCGCGTCGTGAGTGGGAACCTCAAAACGGTCGTCGGGCATCGATCGATCTCCCTGAATTCTGTATCCGGTTATTATTCAGAAGTGCTTTTTTTGCCGCGCAAGTCAACCGATCATGGGCGCGCGGAGGCGGCGGAATCGATCAATTCATCGCGGTCGCCGAAATATCCCTTCCCCTTTTGGAGAACGCCGCAAAAGTCCGTGGCCAGGCATTGCCTCCCAGCCGGACCGCCGGCTTTCAGCCGGCAACCGGCGCAGCCGGTGTCTTTCCTTCCCGCCGACGCTTGTAGCGGAACAAAGATGCCGGCTATCGCGGTAGGGACGCCCATTACTGAGCGCCCCCCGCACAGAACCGGACGTGCGGCTTTCCCGCATCCGGCTCCCACCTTGGGTGTTTGACGGCGAAGCGCTGGCGTGGCCAGGGATGGCGGATGT
>JANXTX010000111.1 GCA_025352165.1 Caulobacteraceae bacterium
TCAGAGAATTCGCCGCCGCCATGCTGGCTTTCCTACGCGACACCGTCCCGCGACGGTGGCGACAATTCCGCGATACCGTCAGCGACAATTTCCGCGTCATCAGCCCGACAGACTTCCGGATCGCCGGGTAGGCGGAGTATACGCATCTCCGGTGGGTAGCGCTGAAGCGAAACAGATAAGTGCACTGTCACGGAAATTCCCCATGTTCGCCGTTCCGCCGGTGACGGAGTTTAAGGCGATGTCGAACCAATAGGGCGTTCCCACGGCCATGCCGCCGCTCCCATCACGAACAATTGATGGTCTGGTGTTTTCGGACTTTCCCCTATTTTTCCGTTATTTACTTGATGGAATGTATCCGCTTGACCGCTTGTGTGAACTTTTCATGACGCGCCTTTTGAACAGCGGCATAGGCTCCCACCAAGGGTCCAAACTCACCCGGACCGCAATGCTCCACTGGGACGGACCATGCCGACACCCCACTCGCCCGCACGAAGCGTTTTTGTACGCCTGACAACCACGGCGCTCGCTGAACTGGCGCTATGTGCGGTCATTCTGGCGGGCGCCGTCACGCCGGCGCAAGCCATGGTGTTCCCGTTCGCGTCGGGATTCAGTCCATCGGTAAACGGGTCGCCCAACAACTGGTCATATCTGGTTCGGACACCGCCTAGCGGTCCTGACGTTCCACTGACCAGCAGCAACGTCGTTTTCTCGATCTGGAAGAACACCTACCTGGGGACACCTGGCACGACTCTGGGATGGAACAGCCCCAGCATGACAAGCAGTGTTCCGATCTTTTTTGCCCACAACAACTCGGTGCCTTGGTGGGTGAACGGAAACTGCTGCGGGCCGGTGACGCTGCCGATCCGCTCGGTGATCATGCACCCCGGCGCAAGCGGGTTTAACGCCGTCCTGGGATTTGTGGTTCCGCCCAACGTCGACGGCACGACGTTCACCAAAGCCAGAATCAAGGGAAAATTCATCCACATCGACTGCCAGGGCGTTCCCTACGGAGCCAACGGCATCATCTGGTCGATCGAGCATAACGGCGTCTTGGTGCCTGGCGCCACGGGCAGCCTCAACTCGACCAATTGCTCAAGTCTCGCCTCAAGTAACCTGGCGTTCGGGTTCCCCGTGGCGACAGGTGATACCATCAACTTCGTCGTCGATGCCAACAGCGGGAATTACCTCTTCGACTCGACCGCCCTGACCGGTCAGATTCAGCTGAACTGAGCGCTCCCACGGCAAGGAAGTCGGGTTGCCGAAGGTAGTCGTCGTCGTTGAAGAATGTGCGCGCCCGCATTACGGTGACAGTGCACTTATAGGCATTACGTCGACAGTGCACTAATAGGCCGACCGCAGCGCGCCCGTACATGGCAGATTAGTGCACTGTCACCGTATTCAGGCGCAGGCGCAGCGCCTCGGGCAATTTCGCCACCGCCGCCGGCACCAGTTCGGACAACAGCCGCGCGCCCTGGCTGCCGCCGGTGACCAACAGGCGGACCTCATCGGTGGGGGGCTCGTAGGCGAGATCGGCCAGCGCGCGGATCTCCGGACGCACCGGGTTGCCGACCACCACCGCCCGCGCCTGAACCCTCGATCGAGCCTTGAGCAAGGTGGGAAAGGCGCAGGCCACGGCGGTGGCGTGGGGCGCGATCAGCCGGTTCGCCCGACCGGACACCGCATTCTGTTCGTGGATCAGGGTCCGCCGTCCCTGGCTGAGGGCGATCCAGTCGCCGACCTTGATCGGCCGCGCGATCAGCAGGATCAGCCCGGACACGAAATTGCTGATGATCGCCTGAAGGCCAAAGGCGATGCCCACCGGCAGGGCGCTAGCAAAGGGCCGTTCGGGCGAGATGTCAAGTAGTAGCAGCGCCGGAACGGATCTATACTGATCCAATTCCTGGATGAGTGCTCACAAAAAAGTGTCAATGCGGAAAGTGTGTTTTACAAATGCCGCATGGACAATTAATCAGAAATGAGTTACATTATTTTTCTGTTTTTATATTAGGACCACGCTATGAAATTCGCATATGTCGCCATCGCCGCCTCCGCGATCACCGTCGGCGCCACACCCTCCCTCGCCGCCGCCAAATTCGCCCCGGCGAACACCAATTTCACTGTCACCGGGTCGTTGTCACTGCAACAGAGCCAAGGCTCAACGGGGTTCGACTGCCCCTTCACATTTGCCGGCCTCGTCACCCGCAGCGGCGAGATCAAGATCAAGCGGGCGACCTTCTGCGCCAACGTGCAGGCAAGCGGTCTACCGTGGGTTTGGCAGGCGTTGCAGGTGCGGGGCGGGAGATTTTTCATGCCCATGACCTTGATCATCAACGGCTTCAACTGTGGGCCCTGGAACGGAGACGGTCTCGACGAAAGTGGGGTACTTGTTGTTGCAGCTGGGGGACTCTCAGCCAACGGCTGCATCGTCGTCAGCGGCGGCGGCCCGTCGACCCCGACGATCACAATCGTGCGCTGAACCAAAACCGTCACTGTTCATTGATCGTGTAGTAGACCGCATCCATGTTCGCCGTGCCGCCGGTGACGGCATTGAAGGCGATGCCGAACCAATAAGTCGTCCCCACGGTCAGACTGATGATGTTTGCGGTCAGATTGCACGGAAACTTCATCGATCCGGCGGTGGTGGGATTGACCAGCTTTATGGTCGGGCCGGTCTGGCCCGTCGCCGCGGCCCCGTTGGGGCATTACGGTGGCATTACGGTGACAGTGCACTAATAGGCCGACCGCAGCGCGCCCGTACATGGCAGATTAGTGCACTGTCACCGTATTACCCAGACGCTAGTCCACGCTAATTCCGGTCCCACGTCAGCGCGCCGTAGCCTCCACCAGATCAGCCAGCCGCTCCGCTGCATCCGGGACAGCCACGCGACGCGCGGCGGCGGCCATTCTGGCCAGGCGGCGGGGGTTGGTCAGCAGGGCGGTGAGGGCGGATGTCAGCGCGGGCTGGGTGAGATCTTCCTCGCGGGCGATCTCCGCGGCGCCGGCCTCGGCCAGCACTCGGGCGTTCTGGCCCTGATCATCGTCGAGCGAGATCTTCAGCGGCACGAGGATTGAGGGCCGGCCGGCGACGGCGAGTTCACAGACGGTGGAGGCTCCAGACCGCCCGATCACGAGGTGTGCGGCGGCGAGGCGGCCGGCCATGTCGCGAAAGAACGGCGCGACCTCCGCCTGGACCATGGCGTCGGCGTAGGTGCGGCGGGCGAACTCCATGCTTTCCGGCCGGGTCTGCTGTTGCACGCGCAGGCGCAGGCGCAGCGCCTCGGGCAGTTTCGCCACCGCCGCCGGCACCAGTTCGGACAACAGCCGCGCGCCCTGGCTGCCGCCGGTGACCAACAGGCGAATCTCGTCGGTGGGGGGCTCGTAGGCGAGATCGGCCAGCGCGCGGATCTCCGGACGCACCGGGTTGCCGACCACCACCGCTCGTGCCTGAACCCTCGAGCGAGCCTTGAGCAAGGTGGGAAAGGCGCAGGCCACGGCGGTGGCGTGCGGCGCGATCAGCCGGTTAGCCCGGCCTGACACCGCATTCTGTTCGTGAATCAGGGTCCGCCGTCCCTGGCTGAGGGCCCCGAGCAGCGCCGGCAACGAGGGATAGCCGCCGAAACCGATGACAATCGCCGGATCGACCAGTGTCAGGGCGGCCCGGGCCTGGATGACACCATGCAGGATGGTCAGCAGGGCGCGGCCGATGACCAGCGGGTTGCGGCCGCGAATGGTG
>JANXTX010000370.1 GCA_025352165.1 Caulobacteraceae bacterium
ATATGCGCTGCTCACCTCCGCCCTGACCTGGACCGGCAAGACGCTGAAGGGATTCTCGGGGGCGCTGGTCGAATACCTCGAGCACGGCAGGTCGCTGCTCGAAGCCTATTCGCTGTTCTATGTCTACAGCGCGGCGCTCGGGATTCCGGCGATCATACTCTGTCTGGTGCTGGCCGGAAGGCGCGTCGCACCTCCGCGGACAATCTAGCTTCCCAGGCAGACCACCTGGACCACCCGCAGATCGCGACGGAGGTCGTCGGCGACGCGGCCGTAGTTGTCGGCGCTGATCGGCTCGCCGGGGCTGGCGGCCGAGCGCACACCGGCGAGTTTCAGCGCGGCGGCAAGCGAGGACGGCGTGGTGGTGTAGAGGTGTCGCGGCGCGGGGCCTGGGCGATGGTAACGCCGATCACGCGACCTTCGGGGTCAAGCGCCGGGGCCCCCGACAGGCCTTGCAGGCTCGGCGAAAGGCCCTCGGTCCGGCCGATTTCGGCCCAGGCCAGGACCGGTTCGGAACCACCGTCGCGGCCTCGCGGATACAATCGCTCGCGACCGACAAGCCGTGACGCCGCCTCGCCGGGCTGGCCCTGGGGAAAGCCGGGATGGAAAGCGGCCAACCCGCGCTTCAGCCCGACATCCGGCGCAAGCGGCAGGGCCGGCGAACCGCCGCGGGTGATCAGGATGGCCGTCTCGGCATCTGGATCGATGCGCACCTGCGCGGCGACGCCGCTGCCCGGCCCGATGGAGATCGCCACCGACCTGCAACCCTCGACCACATGGCGGGCGGTCAGCCAGACGCCGCTGTCGGCAACCGAGAAGGCGGTGCCGGCGCCCTGGCCCGGGCTGGCGGAAGTCTTCACCACCACGGCCGGGTCGAACGGCGAGGCTGCGGCGAGTGTCTCGGTGACGCCGGCCGGCATCGGCGGTGGAGGCGGGGGCGCGTCCGCCGGGCGCTTGATGGTCACCGCGGCGACCACCAACAGCGCGACGACAACCAGATAGACCAGCCAGTCGGGCAGATGCGGAAATCCTGGTCGGCGCATAACTCGGGTGGTGCGGCTTCAGGCGGCGACAGCCGCGGCGAGCACCACCGACACGGCGATCCTGGCCCCGACCAGCAAAGTTGCCGCCGCCGTGTCGCCGTTGGCGATGCGCAGGGGCAGATCATGCAGGGCAAGGTCGGCAAGCCTGAACACCGCCAGTTGCACAAACAGCGTCGCCGCGCCCCACAGCGCGACCTCCGGCAACGAAACCGACGCGGCGAGCGAGGCCGCCAACGGAAGCGCCAGGCCGACCAGCACGCCGCCGAACGATACCGCGGCGGCGGTGTTGCCCGCCCGGATCAGCGCGACCTCCTTGTGCGGCGTGATCAGCGCATAGATCGTCGCGCCCGCGGCCAGGATCAGCAGCGTCACCAGCGCGTGCAGAAGGGTCACCGGAAAACCTGTCGCCCAGGCCTGCAGGTCGGGCGAGCGGAGTGCATGGATCATGACGAAGCGTCCGCGTCGTTAAGGAACATCGACCTGCGCCCGCCTCGCGCTGGCGCGGACCTTTTCGCTTTCCGACTTCAGCTGGCCACAGGCGGCGAGGATGTCGCGACCGCGAGGCCGGCGGATCGGCGAGGCATAGCCAGCGCGGTTGACGATGTCGGCGAAGGTCTCGATCGTGCGGCCTGACGAGCATTCATAGGGACTGCCCGGCCAGGGATTGAACGGGATCAGGTTGATCTTGGCGGGGATGCCGGCCAGCAGCCGGACCAGCGCCCGCGCCTCGGCCGGGCTGTCGTTGACTCCCTTGAGCATGACGTACTCGAAGGTGACCCGCCGCGCGTTCGACAGGCCGGGATAGTCGCGGATAGCCGCCAGAAGCTCGGCAATCGGATACTTGCGGTTCAGCGGCACCAGCTCGTCGCGAAGCTCGTCATTGGTCGCGTGCAGCGAGATCGCCAGCATCGCGGAGGTCCGCTCGCCCAGCGCCCTGATCCGCGGAACCACGCCGGACGTCGACACGGTGATGCGCCGGCGCGAGATGGCGATGCCTTCGTTGTCGGAGATAATGTCGAGCGCGTCGGCGACCCCGTCCAGATTGTACAGCGGCTCGCCCATGCCCATGAAGACGATGTTGGTCAGCCGGCGAGCGCCGGGATCGGTCATCCACTCGCCAAGGTCGTCGCGGGCGACCTGCACCTGGGCGACGATCTCTCCCGCGGTCAGGTTGCGCACCAGCGCCTGGGTGCCGGTATGGCAGAAGGTGCAGTTGAGAGTGCAGCCGACCTGGCTGGAGACGCACAGCGCGCCGGAGCGGCCGACGTCGGGGATGAACACCGTCTCCGCCTCGATGCCGGGCGCGAAGCGGATCAGCCACTTGACCACGCCGTCGCTGCTTTCCTGACGCTCGACGACTTCGGGGCGGTTGAGCACGAAGCGCTCGGCCAGGGCGGCGCGCGCCTCCTTGGCGATGTTGGTCATTGGCGCGAAGTCGGTGACGCCATGCTTGTGCATCCAGCCCCACGCCTGCCCGGCCCGCATCCGAGCCATGCTGGGCGCAACGGCGCCGCTGTCGGCCAGCACCGCCTGCAACTGCGCGCGCGTCAGCCCGGTGAGGTTCACCGGGGCTGGCGTGGCCGAGGAGCGGGGGCGGGAAAGATCGAGTGTGATGGACAAGGCGACCGGTGATATATCTGACAGTGAGCAATCCTCTTACCACAAGTGAACCAATGAACATCGTCATGACGGGCGCCACCAGCGGTATTGGCCTTGCGGCGGCGCTGCGGCTGATAGCCGGGCCGGACAGCCACCTGATCGCCGGTGCGCGCGCGCCTGCGAAAGCGCCCGCCGAAATCGCGACGAAAGCCCGGGTGCTGCCGCTCGATCTGGCGCGATTGCAGAGCGTGCGCGACTTCGCGGCGGCCTTGGCGAATGACCCTCCGATCGATGTGCTGATCCTCAACGCGGGCCTGCAGACCCGGCACCAGCAGGTCTCCGCCGACGGCTTCGAGATGACCTTCGCGGTCAATCACCTGGCGCACTATCTGCTGGCGCGCCTGCTGGTTCCTCAAATGGCCAACGGGGGGCGGATCATCCTGACCTCCAGCGGCACACACGACCCGGACCTGAAGACCGGCATGCCGCCACCGCTCCACGCCGACGCCGGAAAGCTGGCCCACCCCAAGTCAGATCCCGACCGCGACACCAAAGCCGGCGTCGCGGGGCGTCGGGCCTATTCGACGTCCAAGCTGTGCAATGTCATGACCGCCCGGTCGCTGGCGACGCATCTGGCCGGCGATCGCCCCGATATCATGCTCGCCGCCTTCGACCCGGGATTCACGCCCGGCACCGGCCTGGCCCGCGACTATCCGGGCCCCCTCAATTTGATCTTCCGCCACGTGATGCCGTTGGTGATGCGTGGCGAGCGCACCAGCACGCCGGAAAATTCCGGACGCCTGCTCGCCGACCTGGCGAGCAAACCCGACTACCAGAGCACACGTGGCGGCTATTTCGCCGTACGGGGAAAGCAACTGGTGGAAACGCCGCCCTCGAAACTGGCGCGGGACGCGACAGTGGCGGAGCGGTTGTGGACCGACAGCGCGGCGATGGTGGGGCTGGGGTAAATGGAGATGGGGGTTTGGCCGAGGTCCGCACGGCCGGTCTCTGAGTGGGGCGTTGCTCACCCGCCCCATCCACCCCTTCGGGGTCCCCCTCCCCCGCTTCGCGGAGGAGGATCGACAACCAGATAGTTCCTCCCCCGTTTCTTTACGGGGGAGGGGGACCCCGGAGGGGTGGAGGGGGCGCGCGCCCGCGCCGGCATTTCGATGAAAAGCCTCTTAACCCCCGAACACGTCGCAGACGATCGACCCGTCGGCCAGCAGGGCCGCGCGTTTCATGCCGGCGGAGTTGTAGCGCATGATCAGCTGGCCGTCGGCGGATACCGCGATCAGGCCCCCATCGCCGCCGAGGGCCTTGACCTCGGCCAACGCCGCGTCCCCGGCGCAGGCCAGCGACTCGCCGCCGAAGCGGACGCGGTGGGCAACCTGGGCGGCGGCGGCGGCGCGCAGGAACATCTCGCCGGCGCCGGTGCAGGAGACGGCGACACGGGGATCGGCCCAGACGCCGGCGCCGAGGACCGGGCAGTCGCCGACCCGGCCGAGCGGCTTGCCGAAGATGCCGGCGGTCGAGGTCGCGGCGGCCACGGCGCCGGTCTCGTCGAGGGCGACGCAGCCGACGGTGCCGGTCGCCAGTTCCGACGGCGCGCGGTTCTCACCGCCTCCCGCATGGGTGAACCAGGACTTCGGATCTGCGATGCGCTTGAGGCCGCGCGCATCCGCCAGGGCCGCGGCGCCTTCGCCAACGAACATCACATGCGGGGTGGTGTCCATCACCGCCCGCGCCGCCGTGATCGGCGAGACAAAGCCTTCCAAAGCGGCCACCGACCCGCCTCGCTGGCCCGGACCGTCCATCACCCCGGCGTCGAGCTCATAGCGTCCAGCTGTGTTGGGCGAAGCGCCGCGACCAGCGACATAGAGCCCCGAAATCTCCAGTTCGACGACCGTCTCCACGACCACGTCGAGGGCCGACGCTCCGCCGCGCAATCGGTCGCGCCCGGCCTCGATCAGGCCGCGCATATGCACCAGCTCGCGGGAGTAGTCTCGGCCGCGCAGCGCGCCGGCGCCGCCGTGCAGGGCCAGAGTCAAACATTTGTTCGTCATGGTCGCTCCATGTGAGGGCGTTGGGACTTCCGCCCGCACGGGGCATCGGATAGCGTCGGCCGCGAAATTAGGGAAACTTTCAGGAGACTGCCATGAAGGCGTTGCTTAGCACACAGGTGGGCGGGCCCGAGACTCTGGTCATCGAGGACATTCCGAGCCCCGAACCCGGACCGGGCATGGTGGTCGTGTCGGTCAAGGCGGTGGGGGTCAACTATCCCGACGTGCTGATCATCGAGGACAAGTACCAGTTCAAGCCTCCGCGGCCGTTCTCGCCCGGCAGCGAGATCAGCGGAATCGTCAAGTCGGTCGGCGAAGGCGTCAAGGACCTCAAGGTCGGCGACCGCGTGCTGGGCAACATCGGCTCGGGCGGCATGCGCGAGGAACTGCTGATCGAGGCGTCCCGCATGGTGCCGATCCCCGATTCGATGCCCTACGATGAGGCCGCGGCGTTCCTGATGACCTATGGCACGTCATATTACGGTCTGAAGGACCGCGGCTTCCTTAAATCTGGCGAGACCCTGCTGGTGTTGGGCGCGGCCGGCGGCGTCGGGCTCGCGGCGGTGGAGCTGGGCAAGGCGATGGGCGCGCGAGTGATCGCGGCGGCCTCCTCACAGGAGAAGGTCGACCTCGCCATCGCCCATGGCGCCGAGAGCGGCGTCGTCTATCCGCATGGTCCGTTCGATCGCGATGGCCAGAAGGCGCTGGCGAACCTGTTCAAGGAAGCCTGCGGACCCAACGGCGCGGATGTCATCTATGACGGCGTCGGCGGCGATTATGCCGAGGCATCCCTGCGATCGATCGCCTGGGAAGGCCGCTTCCTGGTGGTCGGCTTCCCGGCCGGTATTCCCAGGCTGCCGCTGAACCTGACCCTGCTGAAGAGCTGCCAGGTGGTCGGCGTGTTCTGGGGCGCGGCGGTGGCGCGAGACCCGGTCGCCCACCAGCAGAACGTCAAGGAACTGCTGGAGCTTTACGAGACCGGCAAGATCCGGCCGCACGTCTCCGAGCACTTCCCTCTCTCGCGGGCCGGGGAGGCGATCAGCCACCTGGCCAGCCGCAAGGCGCTCGGCAAGGTGGTGGTGATGATGGACGACGCCCGGTGAGCGGGCGGCTCGAGGGCAAGGTCGCCCTGATCACCGGTGGTTGCTCGGGCATCGGCCTGGGCACAGTCGAGCTGTTCGCCAGCGAAGGCGCCTGCGTCGTCGCCGCCGATGTGCAGGACGAGAAGGGCGCGATCCTCGCGCAGCGATTCGGCGGGCGCGTGCGTTACGCCCATTGCGACGTCACCAGCGAAGCCGACATCGCCGCCGCCTGCGCGATGGCCAAGGATGCGTTCGGCGGGCTCGACATCCTGTTCAACAATGCCGGGCATTCAGGACTGGCGGGCGGCGTCGATGCGGTGACGCCCGAAGGTTGGGACGCAACCTTCGCCCTGCTGGTTCGCGGACCGGCGGTCGGCATGAAGCACGCCGCGCCGCTGATGCGCGAGCGCGGCGGCGGCTCGATCATCAACACCGCCTCGATCGCCGGCATGGAAGCCGGCTGGGGACCGCTGGCCTATTCGACCGCCAAGGGCGCGGTGATCCACATGACCCGCTGCGCCGCCGCCGACCTGTCACCGCAGAAAATCCGTGTCAACGCCATCTGCCCCGGCCTGATCGCCACTTCGATCTTCGGGACGGCCCTGGGCATGCCGCGCGACGCCGCCGACCAGATGGCGGCCAGGGTGGCGGAGAACGCCATCAAGGTGCAGCCGATCCCCAAGGCCGGGCTGCCCGCGGATATCGCCGCCGCGGCGCTCTACCTCGCCAGCGACGACTCGAAGTTCGTCACCGGCACGCATATGGTGGTCGATGGCGGCATCACTGTCGGCGGGCGCCATTCCTGGGACCCCAGCGCGCCGTCTCCTTGGGCTACGATATTCGGACTCGAGCCCGAAGCCTTCCAGTCGATCCTCAACTCGCGCCCCGAGTGACCCGGCGATTTTCCCGGCGTTTTGAGCTATAGGTCGGTTATGGCCGTCGCCGCCCGCGTCAACCCCAAGGACTTCTTCGAGCCCCAGGAATGGGGGCCGCTGGCCGCGCGCTCCAACTGGAAGGGCCTGGCGCTGGTCGCGCACGCCTGGCTGGTGATCGGCGCGGCGACAGCGATGGCCCTGGCCTGGCCAGTCACCATTCCACTGGCGATCATGATCATCGGCGCGCGGCAGCTCGGCCTGGCGATCCTGCTGCACGACGCCGCGCACGGGGCGCTGCACCCAAATCCGAAGATCAACGACTGGGTTGCTGAATGGCTATGCGGCGGCGGCGTGGTCAGTTACCGAAACTATCACCTGCAGCATCACAAGTTCGCGCAGCAGGCCGAGGACCCGGATCTGGTGCTGTCGGCGCCGTTCCCGATCACCGGCCAGTCACTGGGCCGCAAGATCGTCCGCGACCTTACCGGCCAGACCTGGTTCAAGCAGAAGTTCGCGCGGGTGACCGGCAAGCTGAAGGCCCGCAAGCCAGGTGAGCCGACCCTGCCGATCCTCGGCGAGGAGATCGTCCGCCAGCGCTACTGGCTGATCTTCAACGGCCTGTTCATCGTCGCCTTTGGCGCGGCGGGATACTGGTGGGGATGGATCGCTCTGTGGCTGGTTCCGCGCGCGACCTGGTTTCAGCTGGTCACGCGCCTGCGCAACATCGCCGAGCACGCCCTGATCGGGAAGAACGAGCCTGACCCGCTGAGGCACGCCCGCACGACCCAGGCCAATCTGATCGAGCGCGCTCTGATCGCCCCCTACTACGTAAACTATCACTGCGAGCATCACATGTTCATGCACGTGCCGTGCTGGAACCTGCCAAGAATCCGCCGGATGCTTGGGGCGAAGGGCGTGCTGCCGCGAATGGAAGGCACCGGCGGATATTGGCCGATGCTGAAGGCGGTGACCACGGTTTAAACTTCCCTCCCTCCCCTTAATGGGGAGGGACAGACGGCGTAGCCGTCAGGGTGGGGTACGGCGCCAAACCAGGCGCTACCGCTCTGTCACCTTGCCCCACCCGTCTTCTCGCAAGGGCTCGAAGCCACCCTCCCCATGAAGGCCACCGGATGCACATATC
>JANXTX010000386.1 GCA_025352165.1 Caulobacteraceae bacterium
CGCGCGCGGGCGACATCTCGACGGCGTCGTATCGCTTCACACTTAGCATCTGGCGGGTGACGGCCGCGAGTTCACCGGTCGCGCAACCCAGTTCGAGAATGCTCGCGTCGCTCGGAGCGAAGGGCGCGAAGAACTCGACCTGGGCCTCATAGCGCGCCCGGCCCATGTCGTGAGCACACATCGCCGTCTCGGTGTACGGATATTCCGATCGCGTGATGCGCCAGGCATGCAGGCAGGTGCGGCAATAGGCCTGCTCACCCATGGCCGCGCTCAGCCGCGCCAGATCCCCGCCGCCACAGATCACGCATTGCAGATCGGTCATGGCCAGGAGAGTCTCCACTAGAGCGGGGCTTTCCCCGGTTCATCCAAAAGGTCGGCCACCGCCTCGGCGAGCGCCAGAGAACAGGTCAACCCGGGGCTTTCAATTCCAAACAACGTCACCAGACCCGGCAGCCGGTGGCGCGCAGGCCCATCAATTCGAAAATCAGGCTGCGCCTCCCCGGGTCCATGAATCTTCGGCCTGATGCCGGCGTATCCGGGCTCGAGCGCGCCCGTCGGCAGTCCTGGCCAATAGCGCCGGACGGACTGTTCGAACAGCGCGGCTCTCGCCGGGTCGACGTCATAGCTTTCGCTTGTGGCAAATTCGAGGTCGGGCCCGAACCGGCCCTGACCGGCGAGGTCGCGTGTGAAGTGTGTTCCCAGGGCGCCAGGCTCGGGCAACGGGTAGACCAGTCCCCTGAACGGGGGCGGGCCGGCCAGCCGGAAATAGACGCCCTTACCGAAATGCAGCTTGGGGATGTCGGCGATCGGGTAGTCCGCGATTTTCTTCGCCGCATCCTGCGCGCCCAGTCCGGCGGCGATCACGAGCTTGGCGGTTGTCGCCGAGGTGGGCTGTTCGCCGCCTGTCCTGATCCTGAAGCCGCCGTTCTTGAGCGGTGAGGCGCCGTCAAAGGGCGTGCGTAACGCAATTGCGCCGTCCCGCGCCTCAATTTCCCCAAGCAGGGACAGCATGTAGCCATGGGTGTCGAGGATGCCGGTCTCCTCCGACAGCAGCGCGGCCATGGCGAAAACCTGGGGTTCGCGTTCCCGCGCCTCGGCCCCGGACAACCACCTGATCCCCTCCACGCCATTCAGGCGCGCCTGGTCCTGCAGCGCCATAAGTTGGGGGATTTCATGCGGTTGCGTCGCGACGATCAGCTTGCCGCACTTTTCATGGGCGACGCGGTGGTCCCGCATCCAGTCGTACAGACGCCGCCTTCCGTCGACACACATCCGAGCGCGCAACGAATTGGCCGGGTAGTAGACGCCGGAATGGATGACCTCCGAATTCCGCGATGAAATCCCCTGGCCAATCCCGGACATTTTCTCGAGCAATAGCACCCGATAGCCCCGCCCGCTCAAGGCGTTGGCAATGGTCAGGCCGATGGCGCCGGCGCCGACGATGACCGCATCGAAATCGAATTCCCGCGCCACCTTGTTTCAGCCGTCTGAGAAGGTCGTGGCCATGGAGCGTGAGCGTTACCATTGCGCTGGTCACGGGCCAACCCGACCTGCGCATGGCCTCGACAGCGGACCGGTGAAGCGCTAGAGAGCGGTCAGGGGTCGGGGTGAAAATCCCGCGCGATCCGGGGGGACGGCGCGCCTAGCCAGGAGCCGACGCCGCATGGTCGCCACAGACCACAACCACGCCAATTCACCCCCTAAACCGTTGTAGCGATTGTCCTCTTCGATCAGCGTACGCATTGAGTACGCGCGCTGCACAGCAAAGATCTGGTAGGCACTATGTCGTTCTGGCGAGACAAACGGGTATTTCTGACCGGGCATACCGGCTTCAAGGGTGCGTGGCTCGCGCTTTGGCTTGCCGATCTGGGCGCCAGGGTGACCGGGTATTCCCTCGCCCCGCCAACCGAGCCCAGCCTTTTCGAGATGGCCGGCGTCAAGGGCATGCTTCAGCACATCGAGGGCGACGTGCGAGACTTGGAGAAGCTGTCAGCAGCCATCGCTTCATTCCGGCCAGATGTCGTCATCCACATGGCCGCACAGTCGCTGGTCCGGCTTTCCTATCAGAGCCCCGTCGAGACCTACGACACAAATGTCATGGGAACAGTGAAGCTTCTCGAGGCGGTCCGTCAGGCAGGCGGCGCTCGTTCGGTGATCTGCGTGACCAGCGACAAATGTTACGAGAACAAGGAGACCGGTGTCGCCTACGTCGAGGGTGACCCAATGGGAGGACATGATCCCTACAGCAGCAGCAAGGGCTGTTCGGAACTCGTCGTTTCCGCCTATCGAGACTCATATTTTCCGGCCGGCAACCTGGCCAGTCACGGCGTCGCGATCGCCAGCGTACGCGCGGGCAATGTGATCGGTGGTGGTGACTGGGCAAAGGATCGCCTGCTGCCCGACCTCATGCGCGGGTTTGCCAGCGGAGAAAAGACGCTGATCCGCTTCCCCAATGCGGTGCGGCCCTGGCAGCATGTGCTGGAACCTTTGAGCGGCTATATGCGATTGGCCGAGCGTCTATGGGACGGTGATCCGGTCGCGGCGTCGGCCTGGAACTTCGGCCCATCGGAAGATGATGCAAAGCCGGTCGGCTGGATCGCGGATCGTACCGCATCGATCTGGGGCGGCTCCGCCGGGTGGCGCAATGACGGTCAGCCCCAGCCACATGAGGCCGGTACGCTGAGGCTGAACTGCTCAAAGGCGCGGGATCAGCTCGACTGGACGCCCGCCTGGGACCTCGACGAAGCCCTGGCGCGGACGGTCGCCTGGTACCGGGCGCAGCATGATGGCGCCGAGATACAGGGCTTTACGCTCAGCCAGATACGTTCACACCCGGCCTATGCGGCCGCCTAGGATCAGGTTCCGACCATGGATTTAAAGCTAACCGATGGACTGCTCGACGAGATGCGGACTGCTGATGACCCCGAGCGCCTGAGGCAGATGATCCTCGACCTTTCTGCGCTGTATGCCGAGATGAAACACGCGCCCCGGCCGTTCTCGCCGGGCGTGAGCGCCGTTCCGGTCTCCGGCAAAGTCTGCGGACCGGAAGATATGCGGTCGCTTGTCGATTCGGCGCTTGATTTCTGGTTGACCACCGGGCGCTTCAACGACGCTTTTGAAGAGCGCCTGCGCAAGCTGATTGGCGTGCGACATGCCCTGACGACGAATTCCGGTTCGTCGGCCAACCTGCTGGCACTGTCCTCACTGACGTCGCCCAATCTGAAGGGGAGGGCGCTCAAGCCGGGGGACGAGGTTATCACGGTGGCGACCGGGTTTCCGACGACCGTTAATCCTTCGCTGCAATATGGTCTTGTGCCGGTGTTCGTCGACGTCGACATCCCGACCTACAACATTCGCGCCGACATGATCGAGGCCGCGGTTTCCGACCGCACACGCGCTATCATGCTGGCGCACACCCTCGGCAATCCGTTCGATCTGGCGGAGGTGATGCGGGTGGCCAAGAAATACAATCTATGGGTTGTCGAGGACTGCTGCGACGCGCTCGGCGCGACCTACGACGGAAAACTGGTAGGCACATTCGGCGATATCGGAACGCTGAGCTTCTATCCCGCACACCACATCACCATGGGCGAAGGCGGCGCCGTGTTCACGGACAAGATCTTCCTTCGCAGGATCATCGAGTCGATGCGCGACTGGGGCCGCGATTGCTGGTGCGCGCCGGGCAAGGACAATACCTGTGAAATGCGCTTCACCCGCGCGATGGGCGACCTGCCGTATGGATACGACCACAAGTATACATACAGCCACGTCGGCTACAATCTGAAGATCACCGACATGCAGGCGGCTGTGGGCCTGTCGCAGCTTGATCGTGTGGTGGATTTCATCGCCGCTCGGCGTCGCAATTTCGCGCTACTGACAGAAGGGCTGACGCCCTTCGAGGACCGCCTGATCCTGCCCAAAGCCACGCCTCGCAGCGACCCGTCGTGGTTTGGGTTCCCGATTACCGTGTCGGCAGAGGCGAACTTCAGTCGTGACGATCTGGTGCAATATCTCAACGCCAACAAGATCGCGACGAGGTTCCTGTTTGGGGGCAACCTGATCCGGCAGCCCTATATGAAGAAGCAAAAATATCGGGTCGTCGGAGACCTCACAAACGCTGATATCGTGACTGAACGGACTCTGTGGATTGGTGTGTTTCCGGGACTGACGTCCGCGCACATCGAATACATGGTCGATAAAATTGGCGCGTTTCTGAACGGCGATCGTTCGGTGCCGGATTGATCGACGGTCGGCCGGCATCGTCTAATCTTATGAGGTCTGGACTGCCTCAGCTGGTTCACCGGCGCCGCGATTTTGCAGTGCGCCGGCACGCGCGTTCCACCAGTCCCCAAGCGTCACTGTGATCAGGCAGTACTCGATTACAAGGATCAACAGCGGCCGCAGGAACTCTCCGAGATAGACGCTAAGGGTGTAGTCGACCGTTCGCTTGGTCAGGTAGACGTCCCTGAGATGATGTTCGATGCCAGACAGGGGGAGATCAGCGGAGAGGCTTAAGAGGTAGGCGCAGATCAGCATTATGATCCGTGATGGACCGCGCCACGGTTCGAAAAAGACCAGGAACACCAGAAACAATTGGGTGTACCCCCCTGGGTCAGTCGTGGTTATCAAAAACGCCACGCTCAGCGCGCTTAGCCTGGTGAGGGGGATGGCTCTCCGCGACACAAGCGCCGCGATCATCGCCAGCACAGTTCCCACCTGACCAATGTGAATGAGAAGCGGCAGTACGACGCCCAGCGTCTCAACCGCGCGCGAGCCCATCGCCCCGACCAGGGGGAAATCGTTCGCAATCAGGTGAATGATCGGTGCGAACGAGGTTGAATAGAAAGCTTCAGACAGGACGAACGAGTTCGGGATATCGAATGCGAAAGCGGTGATGTCCCTGACAATTTCCTGTGGCGACCCCGCACCCTCGAGCGCAAATGTCAGCAGGTAAACTGCCAGTATCGCGATGGCGGCGCCCTCGAGCCAGCGCCAGCGTCTCCGGATAAGATGCGCGGCGAGGATCACCACGAGGTAGGGTTTGAAGTTTACCGTCAGCGCAACGGCTAGCCATTTCAGGCGGGCAGAGCGCAATACACTGCCAGTGGCCAGTACAAAGAACAGGAAGCAGGGTAGGATGAGATTGCCACGCTCCAATGTGTAGAGCATCGGCAGCCCAAGCCCGATAGCAAAGGTGCGAATCCATACCGTACTGGGATCAGCAGCACGATAACTCTTGAAGACAACGTAGAGGCTGGAAAAATAGAACAGCCAGATGGCGATCGTTCCCAGCCAGTCGCAATCTCTTCCGAAGTATGGATCGGCTGCATAGCAGGACTTCAAACTGAATATTTTGAGAAATACGAATGATAACGGGGGGTACACAGTCCGCCAGATGTCGTATGCGCCTGGATGGTTGGCCCAGTAGGCTGGATTGAACCAGTCCATATAGGTGTCATTGACGTCGTAGAAATAGGGTGCGGGGAGGTAGCCGTAGGTAAAATAGATCCTGGCCACGAGGCCGACGCTCAGCAGCACCAGCGAAAGCAGTAGGAATTCGATGGCAAGGCCGACGCGACCTTTGCGCGACGGCATGTCAGTCACGGTTGAGCCTTCTCACGCGTGAAAACGAAGAATTTCAGAATCACATAATTAACGATCGACGTTGTGACCAGGGACAGAAAGCCCGCGAGGTAGGGTGAGGTCAGGAAGTGATGGAAAAGCGTCAGAAAGCCCAAGCCCAGCAGATAGTTCAGGGCGTACGCCCCCATATATCGGCTGATATATGGCCTTGTGTCGTGGAAAACGTGGCGGGTGTATGTGAAATAGTTAAAGGTGATGCCCATGACTGTTGATAGTATCTGGGCAATATAGATGTTGCATCCTGCGTATACAAAGGCAGAATAACAGGCATAGCCGAAAATCGAGTTGACGATGCCTACCTTGTAGTATCGCCAGAGTTCATGCAGATGATTGCCGTGGGTTGAGAGCAATCGCTCTATATAAACGCGGAGCTCAGTCAAAATTGACGCGTTCCCTCTCGGTGACCAGTGGGACGTTGCGCACCATGTCGGAAATGATGCGAACCTGTTCGCCGATCAGTCCCAGAAACAACAGGATGAGCGAGAACGCAAAACTGCCTGCTGACAGGTACAAAAGGCCCGCGAAAGGCAGGCCAAACAGCCCGCGAACAAGGCCGAACAGCAGCAACGCTACGGTCAGCATGAACGTGAAAACGCACACAATCAGCGGCGCGCGCAGCATCTTCTTTGAAGCGCTGCCCACCGTCGTCAGCGCGAAATTTACCAGACTGGCGAACTTGTTCTTGGTCTCGCCAGCGGCGCGTGGCGGGCGATGGTAGTGGATGGTTTCCAGACGATACCCACTCTCTACCAGCATGCCACGAAAGAACGGCTCGGGGTCTCGCCAGAGTCTTAGGCACTCGACGACATCGCGGTCATAGAGGCCAAAGCCGGTCGCTCCCGGGATGACCGAATAATCGCCAAAACGATTATAGAAGCCGTAGCCGAGCGCTCTCACGAGCCTGATGGTCAGGGAGGATTTCTCCGATTGCCGTACGCCCAGTACGATCTTGGCGCCTGAACGCCAGCGGGCGATGAAGTCGCCGATCAACGCCGGAGGGTCCTGAAAGTCGGAGCACATGCCGACCACGGCGCGACCCGACGCCTGATAGATTGCGTGAGCCGGAGAGCGCATGTAGCCGAAGTTGCGATTGTTGACGATCAGTTTGATGTGCGGGTCCTTGGCGCACATGCCCTTGACCAGATCGATCGTGCCGTCCGTCGAACCGTTGTCGATGTAGATGATCTCGTAGCTGACCTGCGCTCCTTCGAGGACGGACTTTAGCGCCGCGGCAAGCGGAATGACATTTTCGGCCTCATTGAGGCACGCCGCTACAATCGAAATGTCGACTGGAGGGGCGGCCATTTTCAACGTCTCCCGATGGGCGGAGCGATGGCATAGAATTCGCTGGTCACGGCGGCCAGGATCGCCAAAAGTAGCAAACCAACCGGGAGAATGTTGTATTGGCGTTCCGGTAATACATAGGGAGGCTCTACAAGATTGGCAGAATTATTTGCGGATAACTCGTCCACGGTGATTTGTTCGAGCGCTCCTGTATAGAGCTGAGACAACGTTGCCGCGATCCTCTCCTCGCGGAAAAGGTTCAGGTAGATGGCGGTTTGCGCTGACATGTCGGCAAGCGTAGGGCCGCCAGATGATCCAGAGCTGGATTGAGCCTCGTTGATCTGGTTCTTGAGGCTGGCAATCTCGGCTTCCAGCGCTTGCACCTGGACATTACCCGGGGTCGCAAATTCGCGAGTTGTCCGCAGCTCGACCGTCGCCTCTTCCAATTTAGCCTGCAGGCTCGCCAGGACGCCCACCGCGGACCCAATTTGCAGTTCGGGCGCGGCAAGCTTGTTCTGCGTCCTGAAACGGGTAAGCGCGGCCTGGGCGCGCGCCAGACGGGCCGAGGCCTCGGCCAGACGGCTTACCGCGACGGTCTTGCGTTCCTCTGTCTGAGTAACATTCAGGCTGGCAAGGCGATCCTGGATTCCGGAGGCGTAAGCAGCGACGATATTCTTGGCAAGCGTGGGATCTCCATCATGAGCGGAGATTTGCAGGATGCTGCCTCGCAACGCCGAAACTTCAACTTTCTTGCGTAGTGCAACCTCCGCATCGTTTCCTGAGCCTAGGTGAAGACGTTCGCCTGGTGTCAGGTGGGCAAGCGCGCCGCGCAATGCCGCCTGGCTGCGGGCAATCGCCAGGTCTGTTTCAATGGAATCGTGGCTGCCCAGCAACGCGCCGAGGCTTGCAAGGCCGCCGCCCTGGCCGAGCATTGAGCTAAGGCCGCCGGCATTGTCGGAAGGCTTGAGTTCCGCCTGGGCTTCAAACTTATGAGGCCAGATAGATAGGACCGCCAGCAGTGCCGCGAGGACCAGAAAGGTCAGCCGCCGTTTTCTCGCATTGCGAAACCACGGACCGTTCATGACCCCGGCGAGGATCGACGGGGGAGGCCTCATGGTGTGAGCGCCTTTATGGTGAGCGCGCCTATGCCGAATTGATAGACAATGGCCGCGACATCCAGCAGCTTCTGCCACCCTCTGCTGGAGGTGCGCACCGGCACAAATATCACATCGCCCGGTTGGGCAGGATGGTCCCGCAGATCGCGGACGACGCGGCTAGATATGACCGATCCGTTGGCCCGAACGACGAAGATCGCTCCGCGGTCAGCGTAACGCTGTTCACCACCCGCCTGGGCCAGATAGTCGCGAATTCGGCCCGATTCGTTGAACGCGAATGAACCTGTTTGATAGACGGCCCCGAAAACGCCGACGGTCACCGGGCGCGGCGGAATGAATATCCTGTCGTTGTTCTCAAGCGAAAGCGCACCCGGCAAAGTGGAGGCGCCATAGGCGATGTCGAGGACAAGGCGGCCATCGGGCTTATGTTGCTTGAGCCGCTCTATAACCTGTTCGACGGCCAATTCCTTCGGGGCGCTCGTGGCGGCCCTTTCGATCGGACCATTAAGCGATGAGACCATCTCGGCCGCGGCTGACACCTCGAGGCTGTCTATCGCCTTGTCGAAACTCGCCTGTTGATCGGCGCGGATGCTATCTCGCTGAAAGGTCGTACCATAGGCGAAGGCATGGTCGGTGAGGCCGCCAGCCTGTGTGACGAGGTCGGCCACCATTGTGCCGGGCTTCATGAAATATCGGCCCGGATGATCAACCTCGCCCTCGATCGTAACGAGAACGGCCTGCCGCTCTCGCGGGCGGGTGACGTCGGCGACCGATAGCACGCGAACCAGTTCACCGCCCTCGGCCGGATTGTCCTTAGCCGCGATGAAATCGATTTGCCGCATACCCGTGGTGTCCGCATCCGCCAGACGCTGAATGACCAGCCTCGTGGAATCGGCTAGCGAATTGAGACCACCGGCGAAGCCGATAACGTCGCCCAGTGTTTCTCCTCGCTTGATCTCGAATATCGCTTCGGAGTTGACGCTGCCGGCAATGGCAATTTCCGGGCCGGCTGGGTCAACGTTGATCACATCGCCGTTCTGAAGCACGACATCGTGACTCTTGTCACCCCGCATCAACAGATCGTACAGGTCCAGCGTGGTGACCAGCTGTCCGGCACGCCGCAGTTCGATCGAGCGGAAACTTCCTCCGCCGGAAGGTCCACCCGCAGTCAGAATCGCGTCTAACATCGTCGCTAGACTACCTACGGTGTATGCGCCCGGGCTTGCCGCATAGCCGGTAACGTAGACGGTGATGCCGTGCAGGCGGCCAATAGAAACCGACAGGCGCGCCTGCCGGTACTGATCTGCAAATCGCCGAGACATGGCGTCAGCGAGGTCGCCATAGCGGATTCCGCCAACGTTGATGGCGCCGATTTTTGGAATGAAGATGCGACCTTCGCTGTCGATGGTCAGTGACAGGTTGGCTTCAACCGATCCGGTCACTCCGATGATCAGTTCGTCGCCGGGATTGAGGCGGTAGTCGGGCGGTACGGTCGTCGTGGGCGGAGTCGTGAAGCCTCTGGCGCCTGGCAGGGTCAGCGACGATGCAAATCTGGCAAGTCGACGGCCCAGGCTTTGATCTACAAAAGTCTCAAACTCATTGGGCGCCGGCGGGGGTCTTGAAACCAGCTGGAACTGGCCCGGAGAGGAGCCGGGCTTCACATAAAACGCCTGCGAAGTTTGAGTTGCATCCGGCGCGCCAAGAGGTTTTTCTGTCGCGGATTCTCGCGATGTCGATGGCGCCGACTGGTTCCCAGGGTTGGCGATGTAGGCGGGGCTGTATGGTATCGTCTGGGTAAGTCCACGGGACGACTGGCCTGCCCCAGCACCGAACGAAGCGCCGCCCGATTGTCCGGAACAGCCGGTGGCTGTCGGATCGGTTCCGCCGAAGCCGGCCTGGCCTTGTGTCGAAGAACAGTTCTGCTGCGAAGACTGGTCAGATCCGCTAAGTTGGGCGCGGCTCGTGGCTGTCCATGTCACGGCCACAAGGCACGACACGCAAAGCAGCCGCAGTGCTGACACAGTTGTTCGAACGGGTCGCATTTTCACTCGTCTAGCCTGCGTCAATCGACATTATCCTTACACAGTACCGCCGGGCTCTCTTGCCGCATCAACAGGTTGCAACGTGATCATAGACGATATCGCGGGAAACGCGCGACCCGTCGGATCGGTTTCCCCTTCGTCGATTCATTCGATGAGTGGAATCAACATGTTGTCGGCAAATTCGTCGCGATCTAGGAAGGGCGCGAGATCTTCAAGGGCCGAAGTGACCATGCGTCCGTCGTCGAGCCTGCGTGAGCTGAGCTTCGGCGCGAAAGCCTGGGACTTGTCGAGCATCACCTCGCACATTTGCGGGCCGGCGCTCTCAAGCGTTTGCCTGACTGCATCGTCGAGTCCGGAATGGGCCGAGATCCGTCGTACGCCGAACCCGAACGCCATCCCGACTTTTTGAAAGTCGGGAAAGCTGACGCCGCTTTCCGGGCCGCATCCGACGATATTATCGGCAAAGTAATTTTGCTGAGTTTGGCGGATCGAATGGTACCCGTCGTTGTTGAGTACGAACAGCTTGATGGGCAACTGCTGCCCGACAATTGTCTGTAGTTCCTGCAGATTCATCATCACGCTTCCGTCACCGGCGATGCAGACGATTCTTTTGGCCCGCGGGTTGGCGTAATAGGCCCCGATCGCCGCCGGCAGGTCGAAACCCATTGAGGCGGAACCTGAGTTGGAGAACAGGCGTTGTCCCTGCTTCAGTTGGGCCGCCTGGAAAGTTACGACACAAGCGGTGCCATCACCGGTCACCACGACGTCATCGGCGTTCAGGCAATCAAACAAAACTGAAGCGAAGCAATAGGGGTTTATCGGCGATTCAGTGGCCCAGTATTCAGGCAGCACCACCGGATATCGCTGCACACGGTTCCTGCACCAGCTCAGATATTCGCCGTGTTCGGGAGGGGGCGAATATCCCTCCAGTTCATCCCTCAGGATGGACAGGAATTGGGTAAGGTCTGCATGGATCGGAAAGTCGATAGAGAGGGTGGGCTTGCCTAATTCCGCCGTGTCGGCGTCCACCATAACCTTGAAGGCAGCGCGGGCGAACGAACCCCAGTTGTAGCTGATCTGACGGATGTTAAGCCGGCATCCGAGGACAAGCAGGAAGTCCGCGTTCTGTACGGAGAAGTTTCCGGGCCTGTCCCCAACCGTGCCTGGCCGTCCGACGTAGAGCGGATGATCATTGGCGACGAGGTCATGGGCGTTGAAAGCAGTCGCCACGGGCGTTGCAAGGCAATTTGCCACATCCAGGAACAGGTCGGCGCAACCTGCGATTCGTACGCCGGTGCCAGGCATGATGCAGGGGCGTTTGGCTTTCCGAAGTTGCGCGATTACCTCTTGGACTGCTTCACGCAATGGATCGCCGAGAAGTGGTAGCCGCTCGGTAGGTAACCCCGCCGCATATGGTTCGGTCCCAGGGTCAAATCCCACCAGAATTTCGGGGTCAATATATGCGCCCTGAATGTCGATGGGCATGTCGACCCAGGCTGGCCCAGGCCGACCTGTCGTAGCGAGATGATATGCTTTTTCGATTTCATATCGAATCCGCGCCGGATCTTCGATCGTCACCGCATATTTTGTTATGCCGCCCACCATGCGGACGATATCGACTTCCTGATCGCCCAGTTGACGCAGGCCCATCGGAAAGTTCCCCGCGATCGTTTCTCGGCGGACCTGACCAGATACGACCAGCATCGGCAGGCTATCCGTATAAGCGCCGAACACACCGTTCAGGGCATTGATTCCACCGGGGCCGGTGGTCACGTTTAGAATCGCCGGTCTGCCGCCCAGGCGGGCGTATCCGTCCGCGGCCATTGCCGCGCCCTGCTCGTTGTGGAAGCAAACGCATGTGAGGTCCTTGTCCCGGCCAAATGCGTCGTTGAGGTGCATTGCTCCCCCACCCGTCACCAGGAAGACGTGCGACATCCCTTTGCGTGCCAGCAGGTTGGCTATGTAGTCGGCGACGCGCATGAATGATCAGGACCTTGGTTTTGCTCGCCGAAACCCGTCGGGCTTCGAGGCGGCGGGACATTGATGGGCAACGCTTTGTCCCGGGGTCGGGTCTGGCGTGAAAGTCTGCTATCTGGCTTCGGCAACGGCTCCGGGTTCTATCCAGGACTCGGCCCCGTCATTCCAAAGGGTTCTCATTTTAGTTTGAGGCGGCTCGCCGCAATGGCGCCCCCAGGAGTCCATCGGATGGCGCGACGCCCCTGTCTTCGACCAATCGCTGGAGCCGGAGATCGTTGGAGTAGGGGCAGTCGATGTCGCGGAGGTTGATTGGTCCGTCCGCACTAACCGGTCTCTTGAGCATCTCCCCGGCGGTAAATTCACGCACAGAAACCTGACCATGAATCAGCGGGATTGCAAAATATACGTCATCCGACGTTAATACATGTCCAGGCAACATTGTCCGACGTGCATAGACGCCCCTGACGAGTTCATCCAGATACCTGGTTTCCTTTTCTGGAGCCTTGCGCTTGGTCTCAGACGAACTACCACAGATCTCTTTCGCTTTATGGAATGCCTTGAACCAGACGTCAGCCTGCGCGGGTAGAGTGCAGTAGGGTGACACTGGGACCCCCTCAAAATCGATGTCTATGTGGCGCTCGAATGTGCGCGCGCCCTTGGCATAGGCCATCATCACGGATGAGTACCAATCCGTCATTTCGTGAGTGGAGAAGCCGATTACGTTTTCCGGATAACGTTCACGCAAGAAGTCTATCTGGTTGAGTTCAAGTTCATCGTCACGAGAAGGGTAAATTGAAACGCAATGGTTCAGTGCGAACGGAATTTCGCGACATTTGAAGAATTCGACAAGGTTATCTATGTCCTCAAGCGAAGAACCCCCTGAAGACGCAATCACTGGTTTGCCAGTTGAAGCCATTTTTTCAATCAAGTGCCAGTCACGGATGTCGGAACTGGCGATTTTCAGCATCTCAACGCCAAACTCAACAGATTTGTCGACTGAAATTTCGTCGAAAGGCGTCACCATGGTCATCATGCCGGTGGCCCGAACGCCTTCGACAAGCGTTCTTAGTGCGGACCAGGATAGGTGAGTTGCGATCACCTTCTTGATGTAGCGATGATCCTGCCGAAAGCGATGATCCACATGAACGAATGAGTCGACGTCCCGGAACTGAAGCTTTATGGCTGCCTTTACATTATTTCGTCGGGCGACATCGCCAAATTCGGTGACTATTCTTATGCCTCGTTCGATGCTGCCCCAATGGTTGTTGGCGAGTTCAAGCACAAAAAGATCATCGAATATATTCGCGGTCACTTTGTTGTTCTCCATACATAACTATCGGCGCTTGATGCGCCGGCGTCAGCCCCCCAAAACACAAAGTCCTTCACCCAAGGCGCTAGTGTTACAACACCAAATCGCGTGCCCGCGACGATTGTGTCGTTGTCGGCGGGGACCCGTCCAAAGCCCCGGCGCCTGTCCACCTCGGATGACTGCCCATAGTATCGCCAGGTGCGATGAACAACGGATGAACGGCGCGGCGGGTGGTGGATGGGGGGCTCCTGTTGCGTTGCGGCCTCCACCAGCAAGCGATAGGAGTGTGTCAAAATCAGGCCATTGGCCGCTACAGGGCAATCTGGATTGGCAATTGAGTTTTCGGTATCGCGGCACAGTGGCGCGCGAAGATGAGGGGGCCTTCAAGCCCCAAACCTCAAAGGATCGAAGCCCTATTCGCCTTGCTGCTTCTGGCGTCGATCGTGTGTGCGCTGGTTCATCTTGGCCGACAGGGTTACCTGCCTCAGCCCTTCTATTACCAAATCGGCGCTTCCGAGATGGACTTGTACTCGACCGCCTACTGGGCCTACCACCAAGGCGCCTACACTTTATGGCATAGCCTTTACCCGCCGATATCGTTCGACTTTCTAAGGTTGTTTACGGTGCCCGCTTGCTATGTGGCGGACGAGGCGGCAGGTCGGCGTTGCGACTCGATCGCATCGATATTTCTTGCCGGCATGTTCCTGCTGAACTTCGTCCTGGTCTGGTTGACCTATCGGCGTGTCGATCGGCGAACTGCGATCCCGAGGGCTATCGCCGTCGCCGCGGGACTTCCGATGCTCTACGCGCTTGAGCGCGGGAATCTGCTCATTCCCTGCTTCACGGCATTTGTTCTGGGCGCCGGGACGCTTGTCCGTTCGCCGGTGTGGCGCAAAGTGGCCCTGGCTGTGTCAGTAAACTTCAAGCCCTATTTGTTGGTCGTGATCCTGCCGGCGGTTGCCAGACGTGATTGGCGCTGGCTGTTTGGATTCGGGCTGGTCGGGCTCCTTATCTACGGCGTCACATTCATATTGCAGGGCGACGGGACGCCCGTACAGCTTCTCAGTGGAATGAGCGCGTATGCGGGGGGTAAGCAGGACGCCCTGTGGGCCAACCTGTATTTCTCGACTTCCTACTGGCCTTTGATTCGTTTTCTTGAGGCGCGCCAGGCGTTCGCCGCATACATGAACCCGCGGTCAATCGCGGTCATGGGTGGATGCCTCATCGGCCTTATGCGAATTGTGCAGGTTGGGTCGGCGGCATGCATGGTCGCGGCGATCGCCCGACCATCGCGGGTCGACGCCAATCGTTTCATGGCCCTCTATGCCGGGTTGATCTTCACCACCGTTACCAACGGGTCGAGCGGCTATGCGCAGTTCTTCTTATATTTCCTGGTCTTCCTGGAGCCATGGCGAGGAGCCGTTCGTATCGCGATATTGATTTCATCCTATCTGTTGTGTCTGCCGGCGGACCAGGCGATCTGGCCGATGATCCATGGGGTAGCTTATAGTTTTCTTGGCGGGAGGGAGGTTTCATATTCATTTGGGGTTTCCGTCGGGCAGATTTTGCGACCGGGCCTGTTGCTGGTGGTCCAGTTTGGCCTCATAGCGCTCAACCTGAGAGACTCGTTCGGCGTTCGTGAAGAACCCCGCGACGAACAGACTGGAAGCCCGCATGCATCGACGTCCGTTGCGGGGTCGTTCCCCAAGCTATAGGTTCCGGCGGTCCCTGGCCGCCCGGGGTGCATGCGGAGTTTCACTACGTGGTTGATTTTGTCGAAGAGGTCGAAGAGCAACTTCGCTCGGACCGTTATCGCAGTCTCGCGAGACGGGCTTGGCCTTGGTTCCTTGCGGCCCTGGTCGCCGTCGTAGTGGGGTGGCTGGTTGCGTGGGGATATAATGCTTGGCGTGATCGCAATATCGGCCACGCATCGGTTGCATATGACAAGGCGATAACTGATCTTGCTCAAGGCGATCAAACTGGCGCCTACACCGCACTTGACGATGTCGGCAAGTCCGGCCCGGCTGGATATCGCACCCTTGCCTTGCTCGGGCAGGGGAATATGCGTCTGGCCGCCGGAAAGAGTACCGAGGCTGTTGCACTGTTTGATCAGGCAGCCAAATCAGCGCCAAACGCGATACTCGGAGATTTCGCCAGGTTGCGGGCTGCGCAGGCGCTCCTTGATACCGCCCCCTATGTTCAGCTTGCGCCAAGGCTTCAGGCGTTGATCGGTGAAAAAAAGCCGTTTGGTCTGCAGGCCAGAGAGGTTTTGGCCATGGCCAAACTCGAGGCGGGACAAACCGCTGCGGCGAAGGCGGATTTCAGTGCGCTCAGCATCACCTTGGGGGTCACTCAGTCTATGCGCTCGCGGGCCGAGGCGGCAATTGGTCTGATCGACTCTGGGCAGGCCGGTGCGGTAGTGCAGGTCGCCAAGGCCGCCGCCACACTGCCGCCACTAACTCCGCAGAATGCAATGGGCGCTCCGCCTTCTCAGGCCGACGCTCAGGAAGGCGCCGGCGCGAACGCCGACGGGAATGCTCAATGAAGAGTTTTCGTAGTTTCGGAATTCTCGCGCTTTCAGCGGCGCTGGCGCTGGGGGGTTGCGCGACCGTCTCGAAAGTGGGGAGCATCACCCCGTTTCACGGGAAGAAGGGGCCGAAGAAAAAAATTGCTGGCGTACGCATACCAATCATTGCGGCAAGCGAACAACTGACTGTTTCGGACACCCTCAAGGGGCAGGACTTCTTCTTGCCCGCGCCCGCGCCGCAGACTGACTGGCCCTTGCCTGGCGCGACGCCTGCACAGTCGGTTGAGAACGTCGATGCCGCGCCGGCTTTCACAGTCGCGTGGCGGCGATCATTCGGCGTTCCGTCCTCGCGAAGAAATCACGTAACGGCGCCGCCGATCGCCGCGGCCGGTAGAGTGTACGTTATGGATGGCGTGGCGACCGTGTCGGCTCACGATGCTTTGACTGGCGCGACCGTCTGGCACGCAAATGTCATGCCCAGGTCGAAGCGTGACCATGAGGCCTGGGGTGGCGGGTTGGCCTATGCCAATGGCCGCGTTTTCGTCTCGTCAGGTTTCCGCGAAGTTGTCGCGCTTGACGCCGCCAACGGCGCAGTGGTGTGGCGCGTCCGGACCGACGCCCCGATCCATGCCGCTCCTACGGTTTCAGGCGGCCGCGTCTTCGTCTCCGATGTCGAGGATGAACTGTTTGCGTTCGATGAGGCAACCGGCAATCAGGATTGGACATATCAGGCTCTTACCGAGCCAGCACGCATTCTGGCTGCGTCCAGCCCTGCGGTAGACAATGATACGGTGGTCGCGTCGTTTGCTTCGGGCGAGCTTGTCGCGCTCCGCGCCGCAAACGGCAATGAGCTTTGGAACGCGAGCCTTTCGCGCGCCAATCGCACCAATGCCCTATCCGAGATTCGCGATATTCCCGGGCGACCTGTCATCTACAAGAATGACGTCTATTCGGTCAGCCACTCAGATGTCCTGGCGGCAGTGGATTTGCGTACCGGGTCAACGCGTTGGACCCTGCCCGTTTCGGCAATCACAAGCCCTTGGCCGTCGGGGGACGCCGTATTCGCCGTTGATCAATCGGGTAAGGTGATTTGCGCGGCCCGCGAGACCGGGCAGATTTATTGGATTCGCGACCTTAACGACGGTCTGGCGAAGAAGAAGAGGGCTTATTGGTCCAGCCCACTGCTCGCGTCCAATCGCCTGATCACGCTATCGAGCAAGGGCGAGGCAGTAGCGTTGAACGCCAAGACCGGCGCCGTAGAACGTCGCGTCCACCTGGGTTCCGATGTGCTTATCGGGCCTATTGCCGTCAACGGCATGATCTATGTGGTGACTGACTCCGCGCAATTGATAGCGATCCGGTAGAATCGAGACGCCTCATGGTGACACTCGCCATTGTAGGGCGCCCCAACGTCGGTAAGTCGACATTGTTCAACAGGCTGGCCGGGCGGCAGTTGGCGATTGTCGACGATCGACCGGGTGTTACCAGGGACCGAAGGTTCGGGACGGGGAGGCTGGGCGACCTCGACGTCAACCTGATTGACACTGCCGGCTTTGAGGATGTTGCCGACGAGAGTCTCGAGGCGCGAATGCGCCGCCAGACCGAGATGGCGGTCGTGCAGGCAGATTTAATCCTGTTTGTCATTGATGCGCGTGAGGGGGTGGTTCCCCTTGACGAGTTATTCGCGACGGTATTGCGCCGTGCCGGCAAGCCAGTGATCCTGGTCGCCAATAAGACCGAGGGGCGTGCTGGCGACGCCGGTGCTCTTGAGGCCTACAATCTGGGCTTTGGAGAGCCCGTCTCAATATCGGCGGTGCATGGGGAAGGGCTCAGTGACCTATTTGTGGCCGTCGTGGCGAATGCGCCCCTCGCCGAGGAGGACGATGAAGAGTCCAAGTCGGGCGACAAGCCGGTAAGGCTGGCGATCGTAGGGCGTCCCAATGCAGGTAAATCTACCCTCATCAATCGCTTGGTCGGTGAGGACAGGCTGCTTACTGGTCCCGAGGCAGGTATCACCCGCGACGCGGTCTCGGTCGATTGGACATGGGAGAATCGGCGGGTCCGGCTGGTGGATACGGCAGGGCTGCGCCGCAAGGCCCGCATCGACGAGAAGCTCGAAAAGCTCTCAACTCAGGACACCATCCGGGCTATTACCTTTGCCGAAGTCGTTGTCCTCGTGATGGACGCGACACACCCGTTCGAAACGCAGGATCTCCAGATCGCCGATCTGGTGGAGCGGGAGGGCAGGGCGCTGGTGTTCGTGCTTGCGAAGTGGGATCTGATCGAAGACCCCGGGACCCGTCTCAAGGAATTCATCGAACATGCCGACCGCATGCTGCCGCAACTCCGTGGCGCACAGGTTGTCCATCTCTCGGCGGAAACGGGCCGGGGCCTTGATCGTCTGATGCCTGCGGTGATCAAGGCCCACGAGGACTGGTCTACCAAGATCAAGACGCGTGATTTGAACGATTGGCTCAAGCTTGCCGTTGAGCGGCACCCGCCTCCCGCTGTTGACGGCCGTCGGGTGAAGCCGAAATACATGGCGCAGACAAAGGCCAGGCCGCCGACGTTCGTGCTGTTCGCCAGTCGAGCTGACAAGTTGCCCGATGCCTATCGCCGCTACCTGACAAACTCACTGCGTCAGAGTTTTGATCTTCCCGGCACACCGATACGCATTTCCGTGAAGTCTGGGGCTAATCCCTACGCGACTGAGGGAAGCGATGATCCCATCAAGGTATTCCAGGCAAGGCGGCGGCGCGCGAGGCTTGCCAATCCTTGAACAGCACCGCCTGAGTGGGTGGTCCGGGGGCAGCTGAATGCGCCAGTTCTACGATCAGCGGGCCAATCTCCACTGGGTCAGGCAAGGTAGCAGGGTCCTCGCCAGGGTAGGCCTGTTCACGCATCTTCGTGCGCATCTGGCCTGGGTCAAGAATGATTGCCCTGAGCGGCGTACTGTCGACCTCATCGGCCCAGCAACGAACAAGGGCGTCCATTCCGGCCTTCGTTGCCGCATACGCGCCCCAGAATGCTTTTGGCCGCACCACGCGGCCCGAGGTCAGGAATATCGCTCTCCCGGCATCGCTGGCCTTCAACAACGGTTCCAGAGAACGGATGAGCCGGTAGACGCAGGTCAGGTTGGTGGCGACGACCTTGTCCCACAGATCGGTTGGAATGTGGCCGACGGGCCGAAGTCCGCCGAGCATCGCGGCGGAGTGCACCAGAATATCGAGGCGGCGATGTCGGTTGAAAATTTCTCCGCCCAATTGGTCGATACCGACGCCGTTCGTCAGGTCCATCGGAACCAGCGTGGCGCGCGAGCCGCCGCCGGCGATGATCGCATCATCAAGATCTTCCAGCGCACCCTGAGTGCGGCCTACCGCGATGACCTGCGCGCCGGCGGAGGCCAAAGCCAATGCGGCCGCTCGTCCTATGCCTCGGGTCGCGCCGGTCACAAGCGCAACGCGATTTTCCAGCGGTTTTGCACTCATCGTCATGCGTCAGGCCTTTGCCTGGGAACGCGCCGCATAGCGCTGGGAAATCACCGCACAGGCCATCAGCTGAATCTGGTGGAACATCATCAGGGGGAGCACCATCAGGCCGACTGCCGCGGGAGGAAACAGGATGCCCGCCATTGGAACGCCGGAAGCCAAACTTTTTTTCGAGCCGCAAAAGACGATCGTGATCTCGTCGGCCTTGTCAAATCCGCACCCACGCGCCGCAGCCACGGAGGCTATGAGAACAAAGACCAGGACCGCACCGCATATTGCCGCCAGTAAAATGATCTGTGTGACCGAGACCTGCCGCCATATACCTTCGACCACCGCGGCGCTGAAGGCCCCATAGACCACCAGCAGGATGGAACCGCGGTCGACCAGACCGACAACCCTTCCGTGCCTCGCCAACCAGCCGCCAATCCAGCGCCTCGCGGCCTGGCCCGCTATGAAGGGTAGCAGGAGCTGGACCACCACGGCTTCGAGTTCATGCGCCGAGAAGCCGCTGCCACGCGCACCCATCAGCAGAGTAAGGATGGGGGGCGTGAGGAAGATACCCAACAAGTTTGAAAGCGAGGCCGCGCAGACAGCGGCCGCGACATTTCCTCGGGCGACCGCTGTAAACGCGATCGAAGACTGCACCGTAGAGGGCAGGCAGCAAAGGAATAGAACGCCCGCCGCAAGATTTTGCGGCAGGATCGTCACTGGCAATCGCCCGACAGCCAGCCCGATCAGTGGAAAAAGTAGAAAGGTGAGCGCCAGAACGATCAAATGCAGGCGCCAGTGTGTCAGTCCACCAAGAACTGCCTCCCGCGAGAGTTTTGCTCCATGCAGAAAGAACAGCAGCGCGATGGCCGCCTTGGTCAGCAGTGAGAAGTCCATCGCCGCCTGCCCGCGTACGGGTACAAGACTGGCGAGCAGCACCATGCCGAGAATAGCGAGAATATAGGGGTCGGGAGCCAGGCGTCGAAACCTGGAAAAGTCAGGCATCCACAAGGAACGACAATTGCCGTTCTATGCTCGCATCCAGCCCCTCGGCAATCTCGCGATCCAAAAGTCGGGTCGGGTAGTCGCCGGTGAAGTAGTGGTCGGTAAACTGCGGGTTGTGAGGATCGCGAGCGCCTGCACCCATTGCCCAGTACAGTCCTTCCACGGAAAGGAAGTCGAGACTGTCCACTTCCAACAGGCGCGCCATCTCGGGCAACGTGCGGTTGGCGGCCAACAGGTGGGCGCGATCAGGCATATCGATACCGTAGAAGTCAGGCCACTTTAGCGGCGGTGACGCTGAACGCAGGTGGACCTCGGTTGCGCCGGCTTCCCTCACCATCCGGACGACACGCACTGAGTTGGTGCCCCGTACAATCGAGTCGTCGATCAACATCACCCGCTTGCCTGCCAGGACCGCATGGTTCGGGCTGAGTTTCATCCGCACGCTCAGCTCGCGTGCGTCCTGAGTTGGCTGAATGAACGTGCGACCAACATAGTGATTGCGGATGATTCCCATCTCGAATGGGATTCCGCTCTCCTGAGCATAACCGAGCGCGGCCGGGACGCCCGAGTCAGGAACCGGCACGACCACATCGACCGGACGTCCGCTTTCCTGCGCCAGCCGTCGTCCCAGTCGTTTGCGAACATCGTACACGGAGCGCCCATTCACGACACTGTCCGGCATCGCAAAATAGACATATTCGAACACGCATGGGCGCGCGCGGGCGGCTGGAAATGGTCGCACCGACTCGACGCCCTCGTCGGAAACAATGATCATCTCACCATGTTCGACGTCGCGGACGAAGCGGGCGCCGACCATGTTCAACGCCCGGGTTTCAGACGCAAAGACCGCCTTGCCATTGAGTTCGCCAAGCACGAGCGGGCGGATGCCCAGCGGATCGCGTACGCCGATAAGCTTCTTGTTGGTAAGGGCCACGAGCGCATACCCACCCTCGACCTGACTAAGCGCATCAATAAATTTTTCGACCAGACGGCTTTTGCGTGATCGTGCGATCAGGTGCAGAATCACCTCGGAGTCCGAGGTTGACTGGAAGATCGCGCCGTCAGCCACGAGTTGCTCTCGGACCGTCATAAAATTGGTCAGATTGCCGTTATGCGCGATGGCGATACCGCCTGCCCGCAGGTCGGCGAACATCGGTTGTCCGTTGCGAAGGAAACTTCCGCCGGCTGTGGAGTACCGCGTATGTCCAATCGCCGATGATCCAGGCAGCCGCTTTGTCAAGTCTCCGCCCGAAAAGGCTTCGGCTACATGGCCCAGGTGCCGCTCGGTGTGAAAACCATGTCCATCGAATGCGGCGATGCCGCAGGCTTCTTGCCCGCGATGTTGCAGGGCGTGCAGGCCGAGGGCGACCGTGCCGGCCGCATCGGGTGTTCCGAATACGCCGAACACGCCGCACTCGAGTCTCAGCTGGTCATCGTCGGGCGTCACCGTGATTTCTCCACCAGAACGTCGAGCGCCTTGCGTTGCGCGGTACTATAGCCGGAGTCGCGCTTCGGTGGCGACGCCGCTTCTGAATCACTGGTCGACCGATCATCGCTGTTTAGTGTCGTGTCGAGGACTGCGTTGGCGATCGGCGGCGCTACCTGACCGGCAAGCTTCCACCCTTGCGGGGCGAACACCCGCAATAAGGCTCCTGACGCATCGGCAAGTGGGTAAAGCTTGGCTTTGGTGATCCATTCGGGCACTCGCGCCGCAGGTGTTGCCGCATCGATAAGCAGGACAAGGCCACCAATCACCACCAGGCCGCGAGCCAGGCCGAGGGCCAGCCCCAGCGTCCTGTCCAGTCCGGACAATCCGGTCCGCTGGACGCCACGCGTGAGTGCGCCGCCAATCAGTCGCAAAATGATGTAAACCGCCACGAAGAGTATCAGCAGGGCGGCGATATTCGCCATCCATGGCGTCGCTATCGCATGCCGGGCGATAGGGCCGGTAAATCTTAGACCTACGACGGCTATGATTGCGGCCAGCACAAACGCCACCGCCGTTGTCACCTCACGCGTGGCGCCTCGCAGAAATCCCATAAGTGCCGAGGCCGCCAGCACCAGACCGGCAATCAGGTCGAAGAGCGTCATCGGCGGTTCATGTCCAAGGCTGATCGCCTATGCGCGCGACCGCGTCGCTCAGTCGCGAAACATTGGCCACCGAAATGCCGGAGACAATATCAGCGTTGGAAGGGGCCAACGCTCGGCTGAATCCGAGCTTTGCCGCCTCCTTCAGTCGCATTTCAGATCGACTCACCGGCCGGACATCTCCTGAGAGGCTGATTTCGCCAAACACTACACAATCCTGCGGGAGCGCAACGTCGAGCACCGATGAAGCAAGCGCCGCGGCTGCCGCCAAATCCGATGCCGGTTCACTGATCCTCAAGCCGCCCGCAACATTCAGATAGACATCGCGGCCACCAAAACCAAGCCCACAGCGGGCTTCAAGTACCGCGAGAACCATCGCCAATCGACCACTGTCCCAGCCAACCACCGCTCGCCTTGGCGTACCGTACACGGACGGTGCGACCAATGCCTGAAATTCCACGAGAACGGGCCGTGATCCTTCGATGCCTGCGAATACCGCCGCCCCCGCTGCGCGTTGGCCGCCTTCGTTGAGGAACAGGGCAGAGGGATTACGGACCTCGGCGAGGCCTGCATCCCCCATTTCAAAGACGCCGATCTCGTCGGTGGCGCCAAAACGGTTCTTGGTTCCCCTCAGGATGCGGAACGGGTACCCCCTTTCTCCCTCGAAGGAGAATACGGCATCTACCATATGCTCGACCATCTTTGGGCCGGCGATCTGGCCGTCCTTGGTCACGTGGCCAACCAGGATCACGGTCATCCCGCGTTGTTTCGCAAGGCGTACGAGTTCGCCCGCACACGCGCGTACCTGAGTGACCGAGCCTGGACCGGCTTCATGCGCATCGCTCCAGAGAGTCTGGATCGAATCGATGATCACAAGATCAAATTGTTCACGCTTGAGCGCTTCGACTACGGCTCGCAATGCGGTCTCGGCGCCGAGCTTCACCGAGGCGTCCGCAAGTCCCATACGGTGGGCGCGTTCCCTGATCTGTTCGACGGCTTCTTCACCTGAGACATAGGCGCAGGAGGCGCCTCGTCGCGCCGCCGAGGCGCACACTTGCAGCAATAGTGTGGATTTGCCGACTCCGGGGTCGCCGGCAACAAGGATGGCCGAGCCAGGAACTATGCCTCCGCCGCAGACACGATCGAACTCCGCCAATCCCGTGGTCAGTCGTTTTGGCGGCGGGGAGAGATTCTCGAGGCCCTCGAAAACCAGTCCCCGCGCCTTCGCCCCTCGGGTTGGCGACAGCGCGCCGGGAGGACGGGAGACGACTTCTTCCGCGAGGCTGTTCCACGCACCGCAGGCCGGACACTGGCCGGCCCACTTTGGGTGGACGGCGCCACAGGACTGGCAGGCATAGATCGCGCCGTCGCGGGCCATGTGTCTCCGATTCGAAACCGATAAAATAGCTTACCCCAAACAAGGCATGCGACGCTGTGTCTAACGCAATTGCAATGTTACCATCTGGCCGTGTCCGTTGACTAAGAGCAAAAAGCCTCAGCGGATATCGAAACGGCTTTCACGAGCCAAATTGCTGAATTTAGTCAGATCTTCATTGTAGTGCAGGCGTACAGTGCCGATCGGGCCGTGACGTTGTTTGCCGATGATTACTTCGGCCAGATTGCGAATTGGGTCGAGTTTTTCCTGCCACGCCAAGTGTTCGGTGGTGCCTTCCTTCGGCTCGATACGGCTCATATAGTAGGCTTCCCGGTAGATGAACATCACCACGTCGGCATCTTGCTCGATCGATCCTGACTCTCTCAAATCGGAGAGCTGTGGTTTTTTGTCCTCACGATTTTCAACCTGGCGGGAGAGCTGCGCCGCCGCGATAATTGGCACCGACAATTCCTTTGCCAGCGATTTCAGCCCCTGGGTGATCTGACTCACTTCCTGGACCCGGTTGTCGACCCGCCCGTCGCCGGCGGTGACCAACTGCAGATAGTCGACGACAATCAGTTCAAGGCCGACTGTCCGCTTCAGGCGGCGCGATCTCGCTGCAAGCTTTGCAATCGAGATGCCGCCGGTGGGATCAATGTAAAGTGGCGCCTCGCTCAACTCCTGCGCGGCATCACGAATACGACCATATTCGCTGGCCGAAATCTCACCTTTGCGAATTTTGTCCGAGGGTACTTCCGTAGCTTCGGCAAGCAATCGCATTCCTAGCTGTTCAGCGGACATTTCCAGCGAGAAGAAGGCGACCACCCCGCCGTTCACCGTTTTGCGGGTCCCATCTGGCTGTGGTTCCCATGCGTACCGCTTGGCAACATTGAACGCGATATTGGCTGCAAGCGATGTCTTGCCCATGGAAGGTCGGGCCGCCAGGATGATCAGGTCGGAGGGGTGCAGGCCGCCAAGTTTCTGGTCGAGATCGGCGAGTCCTGTCGAAAGTCCTGAAAGCCCCCCTTCGCGGCTGTAAGCCTCGGCCGCCATTTCGACCGCGCCGGCAAGCGCATCGCGGAACTCCACAAGGCCGCCGTTGACCGCCCCTGTCTCCGCAAGCGAATAGAGTTGTTGCTCGGCCGCCTCGATCTGCTGAGGACCGCTCATCTCCGGGTCGCCGGCCTGGGCCATCGAGGCTATGTCGCCACCGATTCGGATGAGGTCACGCCTCAGCGCCAGATCGTAGATGACCCGCCCATAGTCTGGCGCGTTCGCCGCGGGGGGCGCGCGGTCGACCATATCGGCGAGGTAGCGTACGCCACCGAGATCCTCGAACGCTGGGTCGCGTTGAAACTGCTCCGCCAAAAGGATGGGCTCTGCAAGCTGTCCGCGGCGTATGTGGCTTTGGATCGCCTCATACAGCCGGCCATGAAAAGGCTCAAAGAAGTGCCGCCCGTGCAGATGGTCGGTCACCCTTTCAAAAGCGGCATTATCGTAAAGCAGTATGCCCAGAAGTGCTTGCTCGGCCTCGATATTGGCCGGCGCGTGCGTGGCTTCGATCGTGGGCGGCGATGGGCGCAGTTCATGGAGTGGAGCAAGGGCCATGCCGAACTCTAGCGCGATCGGCGTTCCACATGGTCCGGGTTTCCACATCGCCCACAGGAAAATCTTGGCCTGTGGATTGAGCGCCGAGCCTCACGCCTGATCTCTCAATTTCCCGGCCCCCGGGATTGGGGCGAACAGTGTGGACGCAAAAGGTGTTGTGTGGTCTGCTGGTTTGTCCGCGGTCGGGTTTGGGGTAGTAGTGGTCAGAGCCTGCCCTTTTTTCCCTGCTGAAGCGAAGTCTTGGAGGATCGAAATATGTCTAATTCAGGCAAACATAAAAATGCCAACCCGGTTGCATCCGTCAAGACTCCAATGCTCAACGAGCCTATATATTTGATAAACAACAACGGCGTATACTATATAACTCTGGGGGTATGGGAATACGATCCGACGAAGATCGAAACGGTGGAACAGCAGGAGGCTTACAATCTGGTTGCTGAGCACTTTAACCTTGCAAGTCAACATGGAACCAACCCAGCGGTTATATTGGAAATCGGTCAGCCGCCGACAATGACATCAACCACAAAGCCCCCGCAACCTGCGCAGGTGCCGACGAATCCGCCGTTGCCCAGGGACTGAAGGGACGCCCTTGCGACAATTCGGTGTGGGTGACGATAGGGTGGTTGCCGACACACTGCGACGAGCACGGGCGGTGGCTCAGCGATGCGGCGTGACCCGATTGGCCGATGTGACTGGGCTCGATAGGATCGGCATGCCTGTGTTCCAGGCCGTTCGACCCTTGAGCAGGGCCCTGTCGGTTCATCAGGGAAAAGCCCTGAGGCGGGAATTGGCCATGCTAGGCGCCCTCATGGAGGGCGTCGAAAGTCATCATGCCGAGATTTTTGATGGTGAACGCACTGTCGCCGCCTTTGATGATCTGCCGCCATTTGCACGCGCACCGGCCCTGTCGGATTTTGCAGTAAGTGAAGACCATGCGCCGAATACCTCCGGCCGCCTTGCATGGACGCAGGCGACGCGCCTGATCACCGGCACTGAACTGATGGTGCCATTCGAGTTCGTTTCGCTCGACTGCACCCATGAGAACGAACCCTGGATTGACAAATCAAGCGTCGGATTGGCGGCTCATTTTGATCTTCGCGAGGCGATAATCTCGGCGATCTACGAGGTCATCGAGCGCGATGCCGAGTGGGCGTGGCGGCGGGACCCGGTCCACAAACGCACCCTGCACTCCGTTCAACCTTCTTCGCCGCCCTTCGTCTGGTTTCAGGCATTGTATGAAAACATCCAGCGGGCTGGGTTACGCCTGACCTTGTATCAGATACCGGCGGTCATCTCCCTGCCTGTTTTCATCTGCGAGATCATGGAGCGTGGCGCGGGCCATGCGGCAAGGCAGTTGGTCTATGGCTCCGGAGCTCATGTGGAGCCAGAAGCCGCGTTGCTCAGGAGTGTCGTGGAGGCTGTGCAATCGCGAGTCACGGTTATCGCCGGGGTGCGTGACGATATTTTCTATCCGGATCGGGCGTCTGGGCCGGGTGAAAGCATCGGCATGGGGATTCCGATGCCGCCAGGGATGCAGCCGCGATGTTGGGGGGAGGCGACCGCCAATTTTCGACCTTCGGGCATTGTAACGCCCCTCGATCTGGCATTGCTTCTGGAACGGGCGGGCTACCCCGACACCGCTATTGTCGACCTCTCGCGGGAGAATATGGACGCGCATGTCGTCAAGGCAGTCTGTCCCGGTCTTGGGTCATTCGATCGCCACCGCCGGACGACGGGCGGATATCATTGACGAGCGCTTCGAATTCCCGTGTCGTGGTTTTTATTGGTCCGTCGTTGCCGGCTCACTTGCGACCCGTCGACGGACGCATCGACTGGAGGCCGCCGGCGGTCGCTGGAGATGCGGTTGAGGTGGGAAGATCCAGACCATCGGCGGTACTTCTGATCGATGGACTGTTCGACGAATGGCCGGCGATAAGGCACAAGGAACTGTTGCAACTCGTGGCGGATGGCGTCGCCGTTTTCGGCGCGGCCAGCATGGGGGCGCTGCGGGCGGCCGAACTGCATCCGTTCGGAATGGTCGGCATTGGTCGCATCTACACAGCCTATCAAAGAGAGTGGATCGATGCTGACGATGAAGTCGCGGTCTTGCACGGCCCGGAGGAATTCGATTGGTCTCCATTGACCGAGCCATTGGTCAATGTGCGGGCGACCTTGTTGCATGCTGTAAGGCGTCGTGTTGTCATTCCGGCCGAAGCGAGGCTCATGCTCTCGTCAGCGCGATTGATCTTCTACAAGTCGCGTACCTGGTCGGCGATCTTGCAATCGCCCACGGTGTTAGCAGCAGTCGAACCACCTCGGCTGGATAAATTCCGTGGCTGGCTTGGACATGGCTACGTCGACTTGAAGCGCCTGGATGCGCTTTTGGCGGTCGAAACAGTGCTACGGGGTGACACGCGTTCAAGTGTGCAACAACTCGCGCCGCCGGTTACATCGTTCAGTGCTGTGCTCGAGAATCAGGTTTGGTCGGGCCTCAGACCTCGATTACTATGTTCCTGACCGCAGTCAGGAATCGCGCTTCCGTCTCCTGAGATTGAAAAGGATGGTGGCTGGCCACCCAGGTTACAACTGCGTCCGGAGTCATGGGGGCTTCTGGCGGCCATATCATGGACAGCCTGTTCCGGAAGGCGCCTACCTTCAACTGGAACGGAAAGCCGCCAGCCTTGGCGGTGATGGCCCTGTATAGAAGGGCCCAGATATCAGGATTTGCAATCAATTCCAGATAGTTCGCTGCCTTCTCCAGATCCCCTTCTACAAACGATATAAGACCGAGGTCCATGTAGTAGAAGTCATCAGGATCTGGGTTTAAGAGCAGATGTCTGTTCAGAAGTGTTCGCGCCCTAGCCGTGTCTCCGAGGAATAGGTATGCATAACCGACTTCCATAACCCGCCGCGGGTGAAATGGATTTAGTGAAAAGGCTTGGTCAAGGTACATCCTTGCAGGTTCCCACTGACGGCGGCGCAGATAGGACCAGCCACAAATGGTGTATCCATGGACATGTGCCCGGTCCAGCGCCAGGGCGGTCTTTGCAAGCTCCAGCGCACGCTCTTTCAAATCAGGACTACTACTTCCGGCGCGAGTATACCAGAAATCGGTGTTGTAAAGGAACGCTAGTGGAAGATAGGGCAATGCGAACGATGGTTTAGTTGCGATCAAAGACTCCAGGTCCTGCGCCGCCGCGCGAGCCTCATCATGAGTTCTGGCTCGTGCCGCCAGGTCACGCGCGACAAGATATCTCTCGTATATGGGCGAGCTTGGCAGAAGGCTGGCGTTTCGTACAAGGTCCGAGTCAATCTTCGGCAATACCGCGCCGACCACGCGCGCAATGATGCTGTCTATCGTCTCTACGACGTCAAGACCGGGAATCGCGAGAGATTCCGACCAGATTACAAAGCGATCGCGGGTACGAATTAGCCTGGCGGTCAACCTGCCGCCGTCACGTCCGGCGCGTAACGATGCACCAAGGATATAGGCGACACCTAGATCGCTCGGCAGTGGTTCGCTCAGGTGGTCGATAGGCCTCGGGTCCGCCACGACACGCAGATCGCGGAAGCGTGCAAGTCCTGCCAGCACTTCGTCACGAAGAATCGAGACAAGCCTTGCCGGTTCGCCTTCGGACTGGCCAGTTTCAAACATTGCCACGATAACCAGCGGGGGGGCATCGATTTCGAGGCGATCCTGAGTTGGAAACGGCTGCAGCGACGTTGGCGGACTTGCCTGTGTCGCCACCGCCCGGGCAAGCGCCTCACGGGCGGTTGCTCCTGGCGCTGCGCCGTACTCCCGGTTCATTGCTTCCTTTAGAATCCGGAAGCGACGGTGGGCGGCTGCCGCGTTACCTGTCGCGGCGTCGGCCCGGATGGCCGCGGCTGCAACGGTTTCGTCCAGCGAATCCCGTCGAAGGTAGGCTTCCGCTACTTCGATGACCTCGGACCAGCGGCCGGCGCGCTCGAACCGTTCCAATTGGGCATGCACGGCCAGGGCTATCGATTGATGGAGGCGCGGGCGGGCCTGTTGCAGCCATTCCTGATACTGTCCGGGAAGGTCCGAGTCTTCCAGAAGGTCCTTCCCCTCGATCTGTGACAAGGCGTGAAGCGTATCTTCCGCATCATCGCCGAAGAGAGCGCTTCGCAACTGCGCCAGATCCGAAGAGAGGACATCGGTGTTGAGGGTTACTTTTTCCCGACCAGCGCTCAGGATATCGAGGTCTGCGTCCGCGAGGGCGTCCCGCAACTCGAGCATGCATTGGCGCAGGCTTGCCCGGGCCTGCGCGTCGCCTCGATCTCCCCAAAAAAGGGCGCAGAGCTTTTCGCGGCTCTCCTCATGGTCCGCCGCGAGATAAAGGTAGGCGAACAGTCCGCGGCCTCTGCGGCTGGTAATCGGCACCTCTGCGCCAATCGCGCTGAATAGTCCGAACCGGCCGAACAGGCGAAGCCGTGTTTCTCCGGGACGCACTGTCACGATCGACATGGGATGGGGACGCCTCGAATGACCTCGCTCGCCGATACTAGCTGAGTAGATATCCCCGCGCCAAGACTTGGTCGGGGAAGCCGCTTCATCGGTGCGCGATAGGCGGTCCGGTTCGAATGGGATCACCCGAACCGGACTGGTTGGCCCAAACCTGAAGGCATGCAGCGCTGAATTGGGCGAAACGAATGACTTCGTTTGCCGTTCACACTCAGTCGTCGCGCGCCGACATCTCGTGACTTCCGGCGCCGCCTTCAAGGATATCGGCGGCAGCCTGGGCGTCAGAAGCGCGATCTTCCTCGAACTGCGAAGCGATTACGTTTTCGCCCTTTGCCTGCCGCTCGGCTTCGTCGGCGCTGCGGGCGATATTGATGTTAACGGTAACCGTGACCTCTGCGTGCAGGCGCACCTTCACAGGGTGAACACCCAGCGTCTTGATCGGCTTGTCGAGGACGACCATGGCGCGATCTATCTTGCCACCTTCGGCGTTGACTGCGTCCGCGACGTCCCGGCCCGAAACAGAACCGTACAGTTGACCGGTCTCCCCGGCCTGACGGATCATGATGTAGCTGGTTCCGTCGAGTTTCTCACCCGCTTTGGCCGCCGCTTGGGCGGCGCGAGTGTTGCGCGCTTCGATTTCGGAGCGCTGGGTTTCGAACACTTTCAGGTTTGCCGAATTGGCGCGAAGCGCCTTGGAGCGCGGCAGCAGGAAGTTCCGGGCAAAACCGTCCTTGACCGACACCACGTCGCCAATGGCGCCGAGGCGTTCAACACGTTCGAGTAGGATGACTTTCATTGGTCGATCGCCCCTATTTCACAACGTACGGCAACAAGGCCAGGAACCTGGCGCGCTTGATGGCCTGAGCCAGCTCACGCTGTTTCTTGGCCGATACCGCCGTAATTCGGGACGGTACGATTTTTCCCCGCTCGGAGATGTAACGCTGCAAAAGCTTTACATCCTTGAAGTCGATCTTGGGAGCGCCTTCGCCCGAAAACGGGCAGACTTTACGGCGACGCATGAATGCGCGGCGGCCGCCGGCGCCTTCAGGAATGCTGGTTTCGTCAGTCATGATATCTGATCTCGCGCCTTACAGAGCCTGAACCGGGACGTCGTCGAACCGCCGTTCGCGTTCACGCTCGCGACGAGCAAGGACCGGCGACAGTTCCAGATCCAGTTCGTCTACCCGGATCGTGAGATAACGCAGGACGTCTTCGTTGATGGAAAGCTGGCGCTCCATCTCCTTGACGGCCGGAGCGGGCGCATCAATGGCCAAAAGAGAATAGTGACCCTTGCGGTTCTTCTTGATGCGGTAGGTGAGGTTTCGCAGGCCCCAGTATTCGATCTTGGCGATGTGTCCGCCAAGCGACTCGATCAGGGTCTTGAGTTCTTCGTTCAGGGTCTCGGCCTGGACCGGCGAGATGTCCTGGCGTGCGATAAGCACGTGCTCGTATGTTGGCATAAGTTCCTTCTTCCGATTTGGAAAGCGGCGCGGTCGACACTCGGAAGCAAGCGTCAAATGCGATGGATCTTACCAGCGGCGGACGGGAGGCTCCCAACCCTTTAACATTCCGCGTGTAGACCGCTTCCCGGGGGAGGGGCGCTGTTAAAGGAAAACCCGCTCGAAAGCAACACTGCGGCTGAAGATCAGGCGAAGTATTCTTCCTCCATCCCCCCATCCCTCAGTGGGCGTACAGGGAGGGACGGACCGTGATGCCGTCAGGGTGAGACAAGGTGACGGAGACGAATTGCCTGTTCATGGCCACTTGCACCACCCTGGATGCATTGCATCCTCCGCCTGTCCATAAACCGGGGGTGGGAAAGGCCCATGTCTCAGCCCGGGTGCGCCGCCCGCCAGGCCTTCACAGCCGCGAGGGTTTGCTCGACATGATGGTCGGCGCCTAGATTGGAATAGGCGAGGATGATCTTGCCGCCCGGCGCAATGACGTAGGATGTGCGGTCTGATATTCCAGGCGGGAACGGCAGCACCGAATGATAGAGCTTGGCAATCGCTGCATGCGGGTCGGCGGCGACTGGGAACTTACCCGAACAATGCTCGGTTTCCCTGGAGAATGCCGCCAACTGGTCGAGATTGCCTGAGGTTATGCCAATTACGGTCGCGCCAAGTGCGTGAAACTGATCGATCGCGTCCGCGAATAGATGCGCTTCGAGATTACAGCCGCTCGTGTGGGCCGCGGGGAAGAAATACAGCACCACTGGGCCTGACTTTCTTGCTGAGGCCAGGTCGAAGGTCAGCGGTTTTCCGCCCTGATAGCCGGGAGCGGTGAAATCCGGTGCAATGGATCCCACCGATAGCGCGGCGAGCGCCGGGCTAACCATGAGAGTGAGCGCGGCGGAAAGGGCGGCAAGTTTGCGTATCATCTGATCGCTCCGGACAGGGCTTTTGATATGGACCTATACGAGGCGCGAACGCTAGTGGATTTGGTGTTCCGCTTGGCGCCCGGCGGGCTTTGACCTAACCCTGCCGTCAACATTTGGGAGCTGAACACCAATGAGTCTTGCTTTCCTGTTTCCTGGCCAGGGCAGTCAGGCTGTCGGCATGGGCGTTGAACTGGCCGATGCCTTCGTCGCGGCCAGGGAGGTATTCGAAGAAGTTGACGATGCGCTGGGTCAGAAACTGGCGCGCCTGATGCGCGAGGGGCCGATTGAAGACCTAACCCTGACCGAGAACGTCCAGCCGGCCCTGATGGCCGTAAGCGTGGCGACTGCCAGAGTGCTGGCGGCGGAATTCGGAATCGGTATCGAACGCGCCGCCTTTGTGGCCGGGCATTCGCTAGGTGAATATTCAGCTCTTGCTACGGCAGGAGCAATTACCTTGACCGACACCGCGCGCCTCCTGCGCCTGCGTGGCCAGGCGATGCAGCGGGCAGTTCCGGTCGGACAGGGGGCAATGGCTTCGCTGATCGGTCCAAAGGCTGATCTGGCTTTGGCCGAGGCCGCCGCCGATGTTGGCTCGGCAGTCGGCGTCTGCGTTGTCGCCAACGACAACAATGCCGGCAACATCGTCATTTCCGGGGAAAAGGCCGCGGTCAACGTTGCTATCGAAGCCGCCAAAGGGCGGGGGGTGAGGGCGATCCTGCTTAATGTTTCCGCGCCATTTCATTGCCCCTTGATGGCGCCGGCCGCCGAGGAAATGGCCGAGGCTCTGGATCGCACTACGATCGAGGCTCCGCGAGCGCCGCTGGTCGCCAACGTCACTGCCCTTCCGACCCTGGACCCGGAAACCATTCGACGCCTGCTTGTTGAGCAGGTCACGGGACGTGTCCGCTGGCGGGAAAGCATGGCCTGGATGGTTGAACATGGTGGAGTCACGGCCTTCGCCGAAGTTGGGGCAGGCAAGGTGCTGACCGGGATGGCGAAACGAATCGCTCCCGACGCCTCCGCGGCCTCGCTCAACACACCCGCCGACCTCGAAGCCTTCGCCGGCAAGCTTTAATTCAGGAAGACACGATGTTCGATCTCACAGGTAAGACCGCGCTGGTCACTGGCGCCAGCGGCGGCATTGGCGGCGCCATCGCCCGGGCGTTTCATGCCCAGGGCGCCCATGTCATCGTCTCCGGCACCCGGGAAGCGGCGCTGGAATCTCTTGCCGCGGAACTCGGCGAGCGGGTGACCTGCATAGCCTGTGACCTGTCGGATGCGGCCGCGGTGGATAGCCTGGTGTCGAACGCCGAATCCGCGGCCGGCAAGGAACTCTCCATCCTGGTCGCCAACGCCGGGATCACGCGTGACGGCCTTATGCTGCGAATGAAGGACGACGATTGGTCCAGCGTCCTGCGCGTCAACCTCGAAAGCTATTTTCGCCTGTCGCGCGCAGCGCTCAGAGGCATGATGAAGCGTCGCTCGGGCCGCATCATCGGCATCACCTCCGTCGTCGGCGTGACCGGCAACCCCGGTCAGGCGAACTACGCTGCTTCCAAGGCCGGGATGATCGGCTTCTCAAAGGCCCTCGCGCAGGAGGTCGCCACCCGCGGCATCACCGTCAACTGCGTTGCCCCGGGCTTCATCGAGAGCCCGATGACCGATGCCCTTAATGGGACGCAAAAGACCCAGATTCTGGGAACCATCCCCATCGGCCGTCTCGGCTCAGGCGCCGACGTCGCCGCCGCTTGTGTCTATCTCGCCAGCGACGAGGGCGCTTACGTCACCGGCCAGACCCTGCACGTCAACGGCGGCATGGCCATGATCTGATCCGATGGGGACATGATCGCCATGTCTTGTACCGCCGGCATCCTGCCGGCTGGTGGTAGGGAGATGAACCAAATGCAAGCGGGCATTTGGATCATGTCTCCGGCCGGCGCGCTCAGCCAGTCGCGCCGTGCGGCGCCGTGAGTATGGGCGCGGCAAGCCGCGGCGGCCCCCGGCTCAGCGCGCTCGCAATCGCCGGAGCCGGTCCCAGCGAGGCGGCGGCGGCGGCGAAGTGTCCGGGGCTGGCCGGTCCGGGCGCGGCGGCAATCGCTTCGGTGATGATTACCCCACCGGCCCCGTCGCTGGCCGCGATGAAGGTCGCGCCGAGGTAGTCGCCGGAAAGGGCGATGCGGGCTGTGTGCAATCCGTCGGTCACCGTCAGCCGGCCGCCAGCCGCGGTACCCTTGAAAGTCGCCTCGTTGGCGCTCACTAAGCCGATCCTGGTCAGGTCGAACGCGTTCCCGGTGGAAAAGCCGGTGACGGCAGCCTTGAAATGGTTCGCCTCGGCCAGCGCCAGGATCCCTGTGGCCCCAAAAGTCACGCTCTGGCTGAACGCACCGTCGAACTTGATCTTGCCGCCCATGATTTCGACGGAACCCGGTCCGGTGACGTCGCCCTTGGCCTCGATACTTCCGCCGAAAGTCTCGATTAGACCGTTGTTGGCGACGTTGCCCTGAACAACGACGACTCCGCTATTGGCGGTCTCGATTACACCGAGGTTGTTGATTAGGTTTCCTTTGACGACGATGTCGCCGCCAATGGATTGTATGACGCCATTGTTAAAGACGCTTCCCTCGACGACGATTCTGCCGCCAGCGGACTCTATGACCCCGCCGATATTGTTGCCAGCATATCCCTTGATCGTTATGGTGCCACCCGATGACTCGATCGTTCCATTGTTTGCCGCGTAGCCGGCACCGGAGGTCAAGATGGTCAGGCTACCGACCCCTTGTGCCTGGACCAAGCCATAGTTCCTAAAGTGCTGGTGACCCATGTCGATCTTGATCTTGTGGCCGGTGGTCTGGATGATGCTGCCAGCGGTTCCGTTGGTGAAGTCAGCATCCACTCGGATCAGGCCGTTTCCGGTTCCGGTGATGATTGTGTTGTCAAGGTTCTTGAAAGTGTAGCCGTAGGTATCGCGAATTTGCGAATAGTTGTTCTCAAATTCTACCGTGCCTCCGCCAGAAAGCGTGAGACCATGAGGTCCTAACTCACCTTCATCCATAATAATCCCCGTGTTGTCGACTATTCCTCCGAGCGTAAAAATCGCGCCGACACCAATATCAATGGTCCCACTATTTGACGTCGATGTGCCGTTCAGGCCCCCATAGCTCGAAAATCGTACGCCGCTACCGGCGATCTGCAGTGTCACGCCGGCTCCCACCTCAATTGCGAATACATTCTGGTTCGTTGTGTCCGTTACGACGTACCCAATTCCGCTCGAATCCAGTACGGCCTCGTCACTCTCGGTCGGCACCATGCCTCCAACCCAATTGGTGCCGACGTTGAACTGACCACTGACCGGGTTGGCCCAATAGATGTCACTCATAGCTGGCTCCTCGATCCAAGCGTGCCAGCTCGAACAAGTGCCCATCCACCTGTTCGCGTGAGACGCTTTGGGCACCGCCATTCACAGCGACGATCGCAGGATACATAGCACCTCACGGTGACGCAGGATAGCAAATTTGGCGAGGTCGGATAGAATTGTTACGATTTAGGTTGGAAACGAACGCGAGTTGGGCGTGAATTGTGTTCACAAAATCGTAATATGGAAATGTATTAAACGTATTGACTCCAGTTATCGGATAATTTTTGGTGCGTACTTGAGGTGCGTGCAACACGGTCTACTGTATAGCCGCCGGTGGCTCCGTAACTGCTCACCCCGTCAGGCGGCTGCTGGTGCGAGCGGTGGGCTGATGACCTCGCTGATAGCCTGAAGGGCGGATTTTCCGCGGAGTCTGCCGGTGGCGATGACGGAGACTGCGGC
>JANXTX010000414.1 GCA_025352165.1 Caulobacteraceae bacterium
AAGCGTCGAGGAAGTCCGCGACCACTGGGCCCAGATTTCCGACGAAACCGGCCAGCAGGCCTACTTCACCGGCGGCGAACAGACACAGAAGTTCTTCCGCAAGATGGGCGGCGGCTAAATCAGGCCACCCACTGGAGCGGCATTGCCTTGCGTCTCCCAAAGAAGACCTCTGTAGACGGCAGCTTCTCCGCCGGACCGCCGGCTTTCAGCCCATAGGCGCTAGGATAAGGGACATTTCCCTATTTCTAGCGTAGCTGCAGCTGCTAAACATCTTGAAGATGACCCACGGACCACCTCTCCCATCTGGGAGAGGGAGGGGCCTGATCGCGCGGCGATTGGGAGGGTGAGGGTCTGTAGCGTTGACAGAAAGACCCTCATCTTCCCACGCCAAGAGGCGCGGGCCGTTCGCCTTCTCCCAGACGGGAGAAGTGATTTGTGGGCTGCTTTCGAGATACGGGAATACGGCAACCCCATCATGGAGAGAGGGGCAAATCCCTTATCCTAGCGCCTATGGGCAGGATGCCGGCATTTATTGCCTTCACCAGTGTCGGAATTACAGAATTACAGAATTACGGAATTACGGGGACACGACACTTAACGCGGCCAGGGCTTTTGCTCGGCATTGCTCGCGGGCGCATTAAGTTCATGTCCCCGTAATTCCCAGGGCGTCACCGGACCCCGCCGGAAATCAACCCCGCGTCACATCTTCATGTCGGCGCGCATCAGTTGCGAACCGAAATAGAGGAAGAAGTTGGAAGGGGCCTCAACAGCCCGCTTCGCGGTCTCCGCCACCCTAAGTTTCGCGACGGAGGTGATCCCCGTGGTCCCGTCTTGCGAGGGCCAGTCAGCCGCATTGAGCACCAGGACCGGGCGCACCTGCCACCACTCGGGGGCGACGACGGCGCTGGCCTTGGGGATCACGTGGCTGTGGTTAGGGGTCGGCACGAACACGTTCGCGGTCGGCGGGTTGGGGATGTAGCCGAGCGCGGCCAATACCGGCGCCAGGTCGACCTGCGTGGCATGCATGGTGCAGGTTCCGGGACGCGACTTGCGGTCGGGGCATTGGGTGTAAACCAGCGGCGTCGCCTTGAACGCCTCAGGCACCGCGCCGAACAGCTGGATCAGGGTGCTGCCCAGGCTGGTCCCGCATAGCGTCCCGGCAACCACGCCGGCGCAGGAAATCGCGTCGCCGGGGTTCTGGTCATTGTTGAGCGAGAACATCGGCACCAGCACGTAGATGGGATCGGTGGTCTTGAGCACATTACCCTTCATACCTGGCGGATTGATGTTGGGCGCGTCTCCAGCCTGACAAATCGGGCTCTGGGTCTCGGCGGGATCCTTGGCCGCCCGCACGCCATTGAAGTTGAGGTCGTCATTGGGCTGGTCGACGCAGGCGAAATTCTGCGTATAGGTGAATGTCAGCACCTTTCCCTCGGCGAAGCCCTCGGTCTGGTTTGCGTGCAGTGGTGGCGACTGGCCGTGCGAAGCCGTGGCGATCGCCAGCGCCGCGAGCGAGGCCATGGCCCCCTGGATCATGCGGTTCATGTCTTCCTCCGTGGTCATACCCTCTCGTGAGGCAGCTACGGAGCCCGACAGCGTTCGGATGCGGCCGTGCCGCAGATTTATTGCCCCCGACTCATCCAAAGAACGCGGCGGCACGTAGCTGGATGATCGGAGTTGAGCGGCAACGAGGCGGACGATGGACCTGGACGTCCGGCGGGAATGGCTCGCCATCGCCTTGCAGCGTGTTGGCGACGGCGACGCGTCCGCGCTCAGGGACGTGTACGAAGCGACCTCGGCGAAGCTTTTCGGCATCTGCCTGCGTATATTGCGGGAACCGGCGGACGCGGAGGATGTACTGCAGGACGTCTACACCACCGTCTGGCGCAAGGCCGCCGCCTTTGACGCCACGCGCGCCAGCCCGATCACCTGGCTGGCGACGATCGCGCGCAATCGCGCCATCGATCGGCTGCGAGCCCGTCCCTCCCGGCGAATGGAGGCCATAGAGACCGCGCTCGATGTCGTCGACGCATCGCCGTCGGCGCAGGCGCGGCTGGAAGACGCCCAGGACGTCGACCGGCTGCATCAATGCCTTGGCCAGCTGGACGATCATCGCCGCGACGCCATCCGGGCGGCCTTTCTGGACGGCAACACCTATGAGGCGCTCGCCCGGCGGGCCGGCGTGCCACTGGGAACCATGAAGAGCTGGATCCGCCGCTCGCTCGCCCAGCTGAAGGCCTGCCTGGAACGATGAGCGACAGCGGTTCGGAAAACCTGGACGGGGACGCCGCCGACCTGGCGGCCGAATATGTGCTGGGCCTTATCGAAGGTCCGGACCGCGCGGCCGCGCGCGAGCGTTTGCGCGCCGATCCCGCGTTACGCGCCGAGGTCGAGGCCTGGGAGCAACGGCTCGCGCCGCTGCTCGATCAGGTCGCGCCGGCGCCGCTGTCCGAGAACGTGTCGGCCCGGGTATGGGAACGCATCGCCGCGGCCGTGTCGCCGGGCGCCAACGTCGTCGGGCTTCGGCGAGCCGCGATATGGGATCGCGTCGGGGTCTGGCGCCTGGCGACCGCCGCCTCGCTTGGCGCCCTGGCGCTGACCTTTTTCCTGAGATCCCCGCCACCACCCGCTCCGGCGCCCTCCGAACCTCAGTTGGCAAGCGCCGCGCCGACGCTGGCCGCCACCTTGTCGACGCCCTCCGGCCGGCCGCTGTTCGTCGCCACCTTCAAGCATGCCGGCGTCGCCATCGTGCCGGTGGGCTCGTCAAGGTCCGATGGTCGCCATCCCGAACTGTGGATCATCAAGGCCGGCGCGAAACCCGTTCCGGTCGGCATGATCGACGATGCACGGGCGGTCTCGCTGACGCTGGCGAGCGCACGGGCCAGCGACGTCTTCGCGGTTTCGCTGGAGCCCGCCGGCGGCTCGCCAACCGGCGCACCGACCGGTCCGGTCATCGCCAGCGGCCAGCTACGCATCTTGTAGGGATCACCGATCAAGCCGTTCGAAAAAGGGCGCGCGCTATATGCGGGCGGGCGCCTGGAACCGCCGCATCGGTCGGGAATCGCTTCCCATGTTGGGCCGCGGGAGGGGAGGCGCGACGACCAACGTCCGCAGATACGGTCCACGATGGACGGCGGATGCAGGATACTCGCGCCGGCGCCACAAAATCGTCGATGGGAAATGATGACCATCGAGCCCGGCCACATTGACGAAGCACTATAACTCGGTTGGCGCGGATGTATCATGTGGCCGACCTGGAGGTGTTCCCCTGTCTGACGACCTTGCATCGCCGCGAATGTATCCGCTCGGTCTGGATGGCGGGCGACGACTCGTGCGGCTGGTCGAACTGGAGGAGTCGGACTACCGGGCCGCCGGTTTTCTGGACAAGCACCATCTCAAGCAATTCGGGGCGGGATACTGGGTCGACTGGATGGCGGTCGAGCGGGCCACCGAAGCGATACCCGCGCAATGCGATTTCATCTTCCATATCGGGCACGTCGGCTCGACTTTGCTTTCTCGGCTGCTGGGCGTGAACGAGCAGGTGTTTTGCCTGCGCGAACCGGAGATGCTGCGGGCGCTGGCGAGGTCCGAATTTGCCATCGGCGATGGGCGGGTGGTTGTCGATGGCGCGCCGTTCGAACGGATCAGCGAGGTGTTCGTCAAGCTGCTCAGCCGGGTCTGGCGGCCGGGTCAGCGCAGCCTGATCAAGACCACCAGCTTTGTCTCTGATATGGCGCCGCTGCTGATGCAGCTCAGCCCCGCCGCCAAGGCGCTGTTGCTGGTCGCATCGCCGACGCAGTACGCCGCGACTGTGTTCCGCACCGAGATTCCCCGGGACGATGTTCGCGGCGCGGCCCGCGAGCGACTGGCGCGACTGCACATGCGGCTGCCCGAACGCGCCTGGCGGCTGGACGATCTCAGCGAAGGCCAGGTTGTGGCGATGAGCTGGCTGTGCGGGATCATGGCGCTGAGCGAGATAGCCAGGACGTTTCCCGAGCGGGCCTCGTGGATCGACTTTGATGCCTTCCTGCAGCAGCCCGAAGGTATCCTGGCTGCATCGCTAAGTCACCTGCGCGGCGCATCGAGCGACCACGAGATCGAGCAGATAATCCGCAGTCCGGACTGGGGCCGCTATTCAAAGGATCAACGTTTCCCGTTTGGTCCAGACAGTCGGCGACGCGCTCTGACCGACTCGCTGGCCGGAAACGCCGCGGAAATTGCCATGGGCGCGGCCTGGATCGAGGCAGCCCGACGACGCTTCGCCGAGATCGATGAGGTGCTAAATTCGGTGGAGACGGTTTACAGCACCGCCTGAAGACACCAACGACGGTGCGTCGACGATCAGGCGGTCTGCTTTCGAGCGTCGAGGGCCCAGGGCGTCAGCGCCTTCGCCAACATCTGGTGGCTATTGGTAGATGGGTAGTATTTGAAACTCGTGCTGGTGCCTTTGCGCTGGGCGAAATAAGGGCACGGCTTTCCGGTAATGCGGCTGTAAGTGTCTTCGACCTCCGGCTCGGCCGAATGTTCATAGCGTTCGGCAAAAATCGCCGAAACCTGCTCAAACAGGTCACGACCGACGAGTTGCGGGAACGCGCCCCAGGTGGGCTTTGCGATTACGTCCTCTGGGGACCAGTCCTCGGGCTTGCGTTCGCCAATCCAGAGCAGCAATATCGGCCGTTTGATACGCTCATGAAGTTGGCGATAAACCTCAAGGTAGTTGGCATTCCACTTGCGAATATAATGCAACGCAACACTTGGATCTTTCTGCCACATTTCCTTGAGTATATCTAGCCGATGAACGCCGGTGGTTTTGTCATTGAGCGTAATGCGTCTACCGCCGGGATACTCATCGCAGCCAACGCTGCGCCCGGACATCATCTGCAGCACGATGAACCGCGCTCCGTGCATCAGCTCAAGAATTCTTTCGTTGAGAAACACTTCAGGGCCAAATCCGGCGCCGCTGAGGTTTAGCACCGGCAGGTCGATAGCTTCGCTGATCCGATTTGCCCATGGTTCCCGCACCAGCCTGCCAAAGGTCTGGGCCGCCCCGACCACACAGAAATAGTCGCCAGCCGCCAATGCCTTTTCCGGAACTCCAGGGCCTCGGTACATAGGCAGGTCGGGAGCGACTTCATGCAGGGCATAATCGACGCATTCGAAATCGTGCACCTGATAGGGTACGCCGAAAAGTGACAGCTTCTTGAAGACACGGTCGTGCAGTTCCAGACGCATTTGGTCGGAAGGATCCTTCAAGAGGACGCCTGACGTCTCCATTGCATAGTGCAGGGCAGTCTTGCGCCCCACGCTGTCACGCAGGGCAATCACCCGCCTGGAAATCTTGCGGACCCGGTGCAGCCACGGGGGTCTTTCTTCCGAGATGGTTCGTACTCCCGTCCATGGGTTCGACGCGTTTGTCGCCGCACCCGCCCCCTACCAAACCCGAACAGAGCGAGCCCCTGTTCCTACGAGTTTGGCCGCATTATCTCAACGGCCGCGTTAAGCACACACATGACCCCGTGGCCGAACTGTGGCCGTGTGCCCGATCAAGCGCCATTGGCGCGCCGTCCGGCGACCTTCCGCCACTTAGGAAAAGGAATTTGTGGGGTGAAACAGCCCCGCGTCGTCGACGCGGGGCTCGGCCGGTCAATGTCAGATCAGCTTGCGCTGAACTTCGGCCGTATACGAGGTCGCCGACCCGCCGGTGCGTTTGGCGCTGGCCATTGCGGCCTGGAAGTCGGCCATGTGTGGGGTCTGGAAGTGTGCGGCCAGGGCTGCATCGTCAACCCAACGCTCGATGATGCGAATCTTGCAGGGATCTGAGAGGTCCTGAGAAAAGGCATACTCAATGCAACCTTCTTCCTTATGGGTCTCGGCGACCATGGTCCGGGCGGCGTCGCCGAGCCGCTCGACCTCGCCGGGTTCGAAACTCAGCCAGCCTTCGATGATGAGCATGGTGTTCTCCCTGGATTTGTCATCGTTTGAGGATGCCCTCCGCGTAAAGGCTTAGCGCCGTGTCGACAATGGCTTCCTCGTTGGTCCGCGGCGACCAGCCAAGGCGCGAGCGGGCTTTGTCACTTGAGACCGGGTGGGATTTGTCCAGTTCGAACAGTCGTTCCCTGACCGCAGTCGCCCGACCTGAAGCATTCGAGGATCGACTTCGCGATATGGTTCGGGTGTGGGCGCTGGCGTTAGGCTAAGGGGTGACGGTCCGCGACATGAAATCCTTGGCGCGACACTACAACCTAAGGCCGCACCAGCATCACAGTTCCGGCAGCGATCGCAACAAAACCGACGACCATCGCGCCACGTTGTCCAATCGGCGCGACCTTTTCGAACGTGACGATCACGGCGATGCCGGCGATCCAGGCAAGATTCATCACGCCGCCGACAAACAGCAGTTCAGTAAGAAGCCAGCAGCAGCCCAGACAGTAAATTCCGTGCCGCAGGCCGATATTCACCGCGCCTCGCCATCCAGGTCGCCACATGCGGGTAACGAACGCCGAGGGCGACCGGCATTGATCCAGGCAGGCGCGCTTGAACGGCGTCAGCTGGTAAGTCCCCACCAGGACCAGCAACCCGCCGGCGATCTGATGATTGCCGAGCGTGAGCGTAAGTTCGGAAATCAGGCCGGCACTGATCAACAACAACTGCGCTGTCGTCAGGACCGCGGAAAATGAGGTCCATAGAACGCCGTAAACACCGGTGAATACCAGCGTGTGCGCCAAAACGGCCTTTTCCTCGCCATTGACTCTCGATGCACGCGTAAAGGCGAGGATCATCGGGATGACCGACGGCAGCATCATAGCGACCATCATCACCCACCACATGACAAACACCGAGAACCAGTTCGTGGACAGGTGACGGCTGACAGGCGCGCGCGGCGCAACCATGCGATCCATGGCTGTCCGGCTCATTGCCGCCATATCGGCAGGATGCAGGGAACTCATCGACATCGAATCGGCTTCACGCACCAGCCAGATCCAGGCAAGGACGCAGAGCACCGCGAGGCAGGCGCCGACGATCCAGCGGTCTCGCCAGACGGCGCGTTCAAACTCCTCGAGGTGCTGCGTCTGGGTGGCCATCAGATCTTCAGGATCGCCTTGGCCATGATGTTGCGCTGAATCTCATTGGTTCCGGCATAGATCGACGCGGCGCGATCATTGAAATAGCGCGTCGTCGCGGACCATGCGCTGGCGGGACCGGCCGCGACGTGGTCTCCACCCGCACGGTCAATCTGGACTCGACCGCCAATCTCGGTGGCGTGGGGCTGGAACGGCGCGGCGTAGACTCCAGCGAGTTCCATGGCCATATGAGTAATTTTTTGGCTGAGCTCTGTGTTCAGGGTCTTCTGCATTGAGGATTCCGGGCCGGGACCCTGGCCGGCGGACAGCGCCGACATCACCCGCAACTCGATCGCCTCGAGGTTCGCGACTTCCGCCGCGAGCTGGGCCAGGCGCGCCCGGACATCGGGAAATGAAATCAAGGGATGGCCGTTCCCATCATCAGTTGCACGCGCGGTCTCGATGAGACGGCAATGCGAGGCCTTGAGGCCAGGCGCCGCGACTGAACCACCGCGTTCGAACAGCAGCAGATATTTGGCGACGGTCCAGCCATCGTCGATGCGGCCCACCACATTGGCCTTCGGCACGCGCACATCGCTGAAGAATATCTCGCTCTGCACACCCTCACCGCTAATGAACCAGATCGGGCGCGTCTCGATGCCCGGCGTGCGCATGTCGATCAGCAGGAAGGTGATGCCCTTCTGTGGGATTTCCTCCCGGGCTGTCCTCACAAGACAGAAGATCCAGTTTGCGGCGTGGCCATGGGTGGTCCAGATTTTACGGCCATTGCAGATCAGGTCATCTCCGTCTTCCACAGCGGTCATCTGCAGACGGGCAAGATCCGAACCGGCGTCAGGCTCCGAATAGCCCTGACACCAGTAGTCTTCGCCCGAAAGAATCCGGGGCAGGAAATGGTCCTTCTGCGCTTTTGTTCCATGACCGATCAGCACAGGTCCGCACATGCCGATACCCATCGGGGACAGCGGCGGCGCATCGGCGGCCGCCAATTCACTGGCGAAGATATATCGCTGCGAAAGCGTCCAAGCGCAGCCGCCATATTCGACGGGCCAGGCGGGCGCGGCCCCCCCCCCGCTGATGCAGGATCGCCTGCCAGGCAAGCGCCAGCTCGGGTGAGGAATAGACACTCGTCATCCGCCGACGCGCCGCGCGCATATCGGCCGATAGCTCCGCATCGAGAAATTCGCCTACCTCGTCGCGAAAGCGAAGATCTTCGCTGCTCCACTCGATGTTCATGGGACAGCCTTCAGCGAGACGCCGGGGGGAAGCGGCATGTCTTGGGGAATCATGTATTCCCCGCCACCGAGGTCATAGGATGGATCGACGCGGTACTTGTCGAAGTCGCGCTCGCCCGCCTCATAGAGCACCATGTCGTCGATGAGAAAGTTACCGGTGAAGCTGCGCGCATCCTTGTTGAAAATGACGTAGGCGGCATCGGCCATGATGTCGACGGTACGGCAGGCGCGCAGACCTTCCTGACCGGACAGGGCAAATTCAATGGCCGCGGTAGCTATCCCTGTGCGCGGCCACAGTGAATTGAAGGCGATGCCGTCGTCCCTGAACTCCTCCGCCATCCCCCGCGTGCACATAGCCATCATCAGTTTGGCCGACGTATAGGCGACGTGTCGACCCAGCCATTTGGCGCTGACATCCAGGGGCGGGCTCATGTTGAGCACATGAGGATTGGCCGACCGCTTGAGGTGTGGAATGCAGGCCTTCGAGGTCAGGAAAGTTCCCCGCCCGGTGATCTGGTGCATCAGATCATAGCGCTTCATGTCGGTCTGCAGCGTGCCGGTCAGGCTGATAGCCGACGCGTTGTTCAACAGCATATCAATGCCACCGAAGGCTTCGACGGCTCGTTCAACCGCAGTGTAGACCTGCGCCTCGTCGCGGACATCGCAGATGAGCGGCAGCGCCTTGCCTCCAGCCTTCTCGATTTCCTCGGCGGCGGTATAGATTGTACCGGGCAAATGCTTGTGCGGCTCAGCGGTCTTTGCGGCGATCGCGACGTTCGCTCCGTCACGCGCCGCGCGCAGTGCAATGGCCAGCCCGATCCCACGCGACCCGCCGGTCATGAACAGTGTCTTGCCCTTCAGGCTCATGGGAAGTCTCCGCTTGGTCGGTATTGCGCCGTACCGGGATGATAGAAGGGGGTCCAGCGGATTTGCGTAAGTCTTTCGCCCATCGCACCGTCGAGCCTCCGTTGAAGCACCCGGTTCCGGCCACTCATAGATTCTGTAACCCGACGACCAATCCACCGCCCTGGCGTCAGCTGATGGAGCGGTCCGCCGTGCCGGCGCCGACCACCGCCAATCCCAAGAAGCATGACGCCATCCCCGACAAACTCAGCCAGCAGCACAATATCGACAGCTCAACCGGGTCAATAAGCGCGTCGTTGTAATTTAGGGCCCAACTGCAGGATGGACTGGCGAGGGCTTAAACAATCCATAGCGCGAACTGTCGTCCACGAAATAATCGCCTGGGTCGTCTGGAGGGCAGAAAAACGCAAAAGGCCCCCGTAGCGGAGGCCTTTGCGCAACTTGGGTGCGGGGACAGGATTTGAACCTGTGACCTTCAGGTTATGAGCCTGACGAGCTACCGGGCTGCTCCACCCCGCGTCAAAGTGGTGGATGGTGTGTTTGTGATGAAGGGTCGATCTGGAGAAGACACATCCTTTTTGTAGACCTGGCGGCGACCTACTCTCCCGCGCCTTGAGACGAAGTACCATCGGCCCTGGAGGGCTTAACGACCGAGTTCGGAATGGGATCGGGTGGGGACCCTCCGGCATAGCCACCAGGTCAACAAAAAGGACGAGAAGACATCAAAATCTGAAGTAAATCATCGAGCTCATGAGTTTTGATGAGAACGATCAAGCCTATCGAGCGATTAGTACCAGTAAGCTTCATGCCTCGCGGCACTTCCACACCTGGCCTATCAACGTGGTGGTCTACCACGGCTCTCAGCGAAGCCTTGTTTTGAGGTTAGTTTCCCGCTTAGATGCTTTCAGCGGTTATCTAGTCCATACTTAGCTACCCTGCTGCGCG
>JANXTX010000038.1 GCA_025352165.1 Caulobacteraceae bacterium
TGTTCAACTGCTCCGCCCCCGACACCGGCAATATGGAAGTGCTCAACCGTTTCGGCACGTTGGAGCAGAAGGAGCGCTGGCTGCGCCCGCTGATGAATGGCGAGATGCGCTCAGTGTTCCTGATGACCGAGCCGCTGGTCGCCTCTTCGGACGCCACCAACATCGAATGCCGCATCGAGCGCGACGGCGATCACTATGTGATAAACGGCCGCAAGTGGTGGTCGTCAGGCGTCGGTGATCCGCGCTGCAAGATTGGCATCCTGATGGGCAAGACCAATCCCGACGCCTCGCCGCACCAGCAGCAGTCGCAGATCCTGGTTCCGCTCGACACCCCAGGGGTCAAGGTGCTGCGGATGCTGCCGGTGTTCGGCTACGACGACGCGCCGCACGGCCATGCCGAGGTTCTGCTTGAGGATGTCCGTGTGCCGGTCGAGAACCTGATCCTCGGAGAAGGCCGAGGATTTGAGATTTCACAGGCGCGCCTGGGTCCGGGCCGCATCCATCACTGCATGCGCTCGATCGGCGTGGCCGAAGTAGCCCTTGAAAAAATGTGCAAACGCCTGATGAGCCGCAAGGCATTCGGCAAGTACGTCTCCGAGCACTCGGTCTGGGAACAGCGGGTCGCGGCTGCCCGCACCGACATTGAGATGAACCGGCTGCTCTGCCTCAAGGCCGCCGACATGATGGACAAGGCCGGCAACAAGACCGCCCGCCTGGAAATCTCGATGATCAAGGTCTCCGCGCCGAACATGGCGCTGAAGATCATCGATGACGCCATTCAGGCGCACGGCGGCGGTGGGGTCACCAGCGATTTCGGCCTGGCCAAGATGTACTCCCAGCAGCGCACGCTGCGGCTCGCCGATGGTCCGGACGAAGTGCACAACCGCACCATCGCCCGCATGGAGTTCGCTAAGTACGGCGACCTGCATGCCAAAATCCGGGCTGAGCGCGAAGCACAGATGTTGCCGGTTGGGTCAAGATAGTTTCTGGGCCTAAATTCACTTCTCCCGACTGGGAGAAGGCGAACGGCCCGCGCCTCTTGCCGTGGGAAGATGAGGGTCTTTCCGTCAAGGCTGCAGACCCTAACCCTCCCAGCTTCCGTCTACGCCAAGGCTTCGACGGACAGGTCGCTGGGCCCCTCACTCTCCCAGACGGGAGAGGTGGTCTGGGGATCGCCCCGGAGATGCGTGAATGGCCGCTTGCCCTCAGGCAACGCGCCTTTCCGCTGACGCCAGCGCCGTTTCGGCTTGCGCCATGTAGTCTCGCGTCAGCGGCAGGGTGTCGACGCGTTTGGTCAGTTGCAGCTGGAAGTTCATGTGTCCGCCGTTGCGGAAGCCGACTTCGGCGCCGGCCAGATAGCATTCCCACATGCGGCAGAACCTCTCGTCATAGAGCGTGGCGATCTCGTCGCGGTGAGCGGCGAACCTTTGCTGCCAGCACCGCAGTGTCTGGCCATAGTGCAGGCGGAGAATCTCGATATCGGTGACCCGAAGTCCGGCCCGCTCAACGGCAGGCAGCACGTCCGACAATGATGGCACGTAGCAGCCGGGGAAGATGTATTTCGTGGTGAACGGATTGACCGGTCCCGGTGGTCCCGATGAGCCGATCGAATGCAGCAGGGCGACGCCTTCGTCAGCGAGCAGGTCCGCGATCTTGTTGAAGAACTCCTGATAGTTGGCCCGCCCGACGTGTTCGAACATTCCGACCGAGACGATCCGGTCGTAGGTTCCGGCGACGTCGCGATAGTCGGTCAGCGAAAAGTTCACTCGCGCGGCAAGTCCCTCGGCGTGGGCCCGCGACTGAGCCACCTGCAGCTGCTCGGTCGATAATGTGACCCCATCGACCCTCGCGCCAGTCCAGGCCGCCAGCGACAGCGCCATGCCTCCCCAGCCACAGCCGATGTCGAGGACTCTATTCTCGGGCGCAAGGTCGAGTTTGGCGGCGATATGTCGCTTCTTGGCAACCTGCGCTTCGTCCAGGCTCATGTCCGGGTGAGCGAAATAGGCGCAGGAATACTGCATGTCAGGGTCGAGAAAGCGCCGGTAAAGGTTAAGCGAGAGATCGTAGTGGTGGGCGACGTTGCGGCGCGCGGCGGCGCGGGAAATCCGCTCGTCGCGCATGGCTTTCCACCAGCGCCTGAGCGGACCAGGTTGTGGACCGCGCGGCGCCGAGGCGGCATTGCGCGAACCGATTTCCAGCAGGTCACGGATCGCGCCCTGCTCGAATACCAGCCGTCCGTCCATGTAGGCTTCGCCAAGGCCGAGGTAGGGCGCGGCGGCGATGCGCGCGAGCGTCAACCGGTCATTGATGCACACCACGACTGGCGGACCTGAACCGTCTCCGAGCATCAGCCGACGCCCCCCTGGCAAGACGATCTCGATCGATCCTGAGCGGATCAGGCCGCGCAAGAAAGCTTCTACATTCCCAGCGCCGGATGCCACGAGGTGTCCTCCTGCGGTCAATCGTTGACCTGAATGACGAAATTCTAGCAACGGCGCCTTGACCTGCATAGCCGCCTCGCCCATCTAGCTGTTGGCACTCGGAGGGGTCGGCTGCTAACGCCGCCATCCGGGTTCTATCGGGCAACCGATCATTCATTTGGAAATTCACGGAGAGATCATCCATGGCGTTTCGTCCGCTTGGCGACCGCGTCCTCGTCCGCCGTGTCGAGGAAGAACAAAAGACCAAGGGGGGCATCATCATCCCCGACACCGCGAAGGAAAAGCCGCAAGAGGGCGTCGTCGTCGCCGTCGGCCCCGGCGCTCGCGACGATTCCGGCAAGGTCCAGCCGCTCGATCTTAAGACCGGCGACCGCATTCTGTTCGGCAAGTGGTCGGGCAGCGAAATCAAGCTCGACGGCGAAGATCTCCTGATCATGAAGGAGAGCGACGTTCTGGGCGTTCTGGACTGATCCAGTCGCCATCCCGAACCCTTCCCAAGAACCTAATTTGAAAGAGAGCCTCTGAACATGGCTGCCAAAGACGTCTATTTCTCAACCGACGCGCGCGATCGTATGCTGCGCGGCGTCAACATCCTCGCCAACGCCGTGAAGGTGACCCTGGGCCCCAAGGGCCGCAACGTGGTCATTGAAAAGTCGTTCGGCGCTCCCCGCTCGACCAAGGACGGCGTCACCGTCGCAAAGGAAATCGAACTGTCCGACAAGTTCGAGAACCTCGGCGCCCAGCTGATCCGCGAAGTCGCTTCCAAGACCAACGACAAGGCCGGTGACGGCACCACCACCGCGACCGTTCTGGCCCAGGCCATCGTGGTCGAAGGCACGAAGTCGGTTGCGGCCGGCATGAACCCGATGGATCTGAAGCGCGGTGTCGAAAAGGCCGTGATCAAGGTCGTCGAGCACATCAAGTCGACCTCCAAGAAGGTCACGACCAACCAGGAAATCGCCCAGGTTGGTTCAATCTCCGCCAACGGCGACGCCGAAATCGGCGACATGATCGCCAAGGCGATGGAAAAGGTCGGCAATGAAGGCGTGATCACGGTTGAAGAAGCCAAGAGCCTCGACACCGAACTCGACGTCGTTGAAGGCATGCAGTTCGACCGCGGTTACCTGTCGCCGTACTTCATTACCAACGCTGACAAGATGGAAGCCGTTCTCGAGGATCCGCTGATCCTGCTGTACGAAAAGAAGCTCTCCTCGCTGCAGCCGCTGCTTCCGGTCCTGGAAGCCGTTGTCCAGTCGACCCGTCCGCTGCTGATCATCGCCGAAGACGTCGATGGTGAAGCGCTGGCGACCCTGGTCGTCAACAAGCTGCGCGGTGGCCTCAAGGTCGCGGCCGTGAAGGCTCCGGGCTTCGGCGATCGCCGCAAGGCCATGCTGGAAGACATCGCCATCCTCACGGGCGGCGAGCTGATCAGCGAAGACCTGGGCATCAAGCTCGAGAACGTCACCATCGACATGCTTGGCAAGGCCAAGAAGGTCTCGATCACCAAGGACGACACGACCATCGTCGACGGCCATGGCGAGAAGGCGGACATCGAAGGCCGCATCAGCCAGATCAAGCGCCAGATCGAAGACACCACGTCGGACTACGACAAGGAAAAGCTGCAAGAGCGTCTGGCCAAGCTGGCCGGCGGTGTTGCGATCATTCGCGTCGGCGGCGCCACCGAAGTCGAAGTGAAGGAAAAGAAGGACCGCGTCGACGACGCCCTCAACGCCACCCGCGCGGCGGTTGAAGAAGGCATCGTCCCCGGCGGCGGCGTCTGCCTGCTGAAGGCCAGCGCCGTGCTTGACGGCCTGAAAGGCGACAACGCCGATCAGGACGCCGGCATCGCCATCGTCCGTCGCGCGCTGCAGGCACCGATCCGCCAGATCGCCGAGAATGCCGGCGTGGAAGGCTCGATCGTCGTTGGCAAGATCCTTGAGAATGCCAGCGCCACCTACGGCTTCAACGCCCAGAGCGAAGAATACGTGGACATGATCAGCGCCGGCATCATCGACCCGGCGAAGGTCGTGCGCACGGCGCTGCAGGACGCCTCCTCGGTGGCCGGCCTGATGATCACCACCGAAGCGGCCATCGTCGAAGCCCCGAAAAAGAACGCGGGCGGCGGCGGCGGCATGCCCGGCGGCGGCATGGGCGGCATGGGCGGCATGGGCGACATGGATTTCTGATCCACGTCACCACCGTTCTAGGACTATCAGAGAGGGCGGAGCCGCAAGGCTCCGCCCTTTTCTTGTTTGCATCATGCAGTCAGGGGAAATGAAGTACGGCCAGTTGGGGACGACGATGGCGTTTGGCTTTCGGCTCGCTTTCGCTTGCCCAGCGTTCCTTGGCGCCGCAATGATCGGTCCGCACAAGTCATGCTGCAAACCGATCGGCATCTTAATTTTTTAGGGAGGCACTCATGACCAAATCTTTCGGCGCGGCATCCACCACCGATGAGGTTCTCGAGGGGATTGACCTCAGGGGCAAGCGCATCCTGGTGACAGGCGCTTCCGCCGGTCTGGGCGTGGAAACGGCCCGTGTCCTTGCCGCGCATGGAGCGCAGGTCGTCGGCGCCGCCCGCGATCTGGAAAAGGCCAATGCAGCCACCGCGCCGGTGCGTGATGGCGCCGCCAACGGGGGAGGGCTGGAACTGGTTCAGCTGGACCTGGCTTCGCTGGCCAGCGTGCGCGCCTGCGCCGACGGCCTTGTCGCCGCGGGCAAGCCCTTCGATGTGATCATCGCCAACGCCGGCGTGATGGCCTGTCCCAAGGGGACGACCGCCGATGGATTCGAGACTCAGTTCGGGACCAACCATCTGGGGCATTTCGTGCTGATCAACCGGCTTGCCTCATTGCTTGGCCCGGGTTCGCGGGTGGTCAATCTTGCCTCGGCAGGGCACCGTTTTTCGGACGTCGATCTGGACGATCCCAATTTCGAGACGACGGCCTACACTGAGTTCGGCGCCTATGGCCGCTCGAAGACCGCCAACGTCCTCTTCGCCGTGGGCTTTGATGCGCGCCACAAGACCAGGGGCGTTCGCGCAACCGCTGTGCATCCGGGCGTCATCCAGACCGAACTTGGCAGGCATCTGACCCCGGAACTTATTCAGCAGATCATGGGCTCGGCCGAGCCAGGCAGCGCTCCGGCCTTCACCTTCAAATCAATCCCGCAGGGCGCGGCCACGTCGGTGTGGAGCGGCATTGTCGCACCGGCCGACGCCGTCGGCGGCCACTACTGCGAGGACTGCCATGTGGCGGAGATCAGCGATGATCCTACCCACTCCGGTGGCGTGCGTTCCTACGCCATCGATCCGGCCCACGCCGATGCGCTTTGGGCCAAGAGCGAAGCCATGGTCGGCGAGCGGTTCTGATGGCTGATGCTGGACCTCCCCAGGCGGCCTAGGCCGCCTGGCTGGTCCAGGTTTCGCGGCCAACCCACGCCGAGTGGAAACCAAAGGGAACGCGGCCGGGCATCACGACGCGGGCGATCGGGCCGTCTTCGAAGCGGGCGGCATCAAGGATGATGCATTCGCTGCGCTTCAGCTGTTCATCCCAGACAAAACCGATGACCCAGCCATCCTCTTCATTGGCGCCGTTGGGCTTGGGCGCAAAAATGGGTTCGCCGCCCAGGCGGCCGGGGCCGTACGGGTAGTGCGTGCTGGTTTCATTGACGAGGTCATACTTGATGATCCCGTCGAAGCCCGATTCCAGGGTGTCTCCCTTGATCCGCGCGGCGTAGGAAAACCGGTTTCGAACGCCGATGTAGTCCTCATTGATCCGGGCGAACTCACTGCCCCATTCGGCATCGAGGAAGCGCTCGCGGACCTCACCGGTCTTCAGATTCAGGCGCCATTGGTAGAGCATCGGCAGGTCCCTGCGATCGCCATGGCCCGGTTTGACGTCATCGCCAATGCTATTCCGTTCTGACCGGCAGCCTTCGACAACGATCTCATCGCCGTCTTCAAAGGCGTTGACCGTGTGGTAGCAATAGCAGTCTTCGACCCTGAACCATTGCGTCGTATCGCCCTCGGCGCCCCGCGCCAGCACGCCAAGGCGCGATCCGTTTTCAGGGTCGAAGTTCAGGAGGCCCTTGCCCTCCATCATCCGAGAAAAATCAAAAACTACCGGCAGGTCGAGAAGGATCGTGTAATTGGACGTGATCGCGCAGTCATGCATCATGATCGGCTTGGGGATTTCGACGCTGGTCGTGTGGACCAGTTCTCCGGCCTTGTTGATGATCGAGACCGCACAGTAGGGGCGCTTCATCACATCGTAGCCATAGGTGACCAACTCGCCGGTCCGCGGGTCTATCTTCGGATGGGCCGAAAAATTGTGTTTGAGGCGACCATCAAAATCTGTTTCGCCGACAGGATCGAGGTTGGGCAATGTCACCTGAAAAGGCCTGGCGCCTTCCTGCAATGCGAACAGCTTGCCGGCATGGAACACCATGGCCGTATTGGCGATGTTCTTGCCCGGGCCGTATTTCGCCAGCACGTCGGGCTGTGTCATCAGGCCATCCCAGATGAAGTCGCCCTTTTCCTGTTCGGCGAGGTGGCCTTCTGTCTCGACGAAACGATTGACGTAGCGTGCTGTTCCCTGGTCGAAGATGACTTCGTGGACCATGCCGTCGCCGACGAACGGGTGATAGGATGCCGGGTCGTTGACGAACACCGGGTTCGCCCCGATGCGCAAAAACGCGCCGTCCAGATCCACGGGAATCGTACCGATGACTTCCGTGCAGAGTTCGTTGTGCTGATCCTGGACCGGGGCAAAATTCCCCTGGAAATACGAGACTTCAGTATTCTCGATATCGGATATGCGCACGGTGTCGTCTCCACTGTTTGACCGGCATTTGTGATCCGTCGCGACGGACCTCGTCGCTAAGTTTTACAGCGTATATCAATCTGTGGGCTGCTGCCAACGCTCGGTTCTGGTTACCTGGCGCCTAAACGAAGACCGGCCTTCCTAGTGGGAAGGCCGGTCCGACCGACGGTTGGTCGGGAAGCTGCCGTGGAACTCAGTCTCGGGAACAGGCGTCGCGCTGTTCCCGAGACCGATGTCGAGTGCTAATTCGACGTCCTCGACGGAGTGGACGTAAAGTTGAAGACCGGGGTCAGATCGCTGATCGACGGGCCGTTGGTCGGGACATAGGGGTTGCTCTTCACAACCACCGGGTTGGGCAGGTTGTCGCGGCTGCGAGCAGTGATCGGCGGCAGGTTCCAGTTCTTCTCGATGAACTTGGGCACCGAGGCGTGATCGCTGTAGACGTGGGAGACATGGCCCCCCGTCGTATAGGGCGAGACAACGATCATCGGGACACGCGGGCCATCGCCGAAGTAGTCCAGTTGTTGCGTATAGCCGGAGTCCCAACGGCCGCCGCCCTCATCGACAGTGACCAGGATGGCCGTATCGGCCCACAAAGTGGGGTTGGCTTTGACCGCATTGACGATGTTCTGCACGAAGGCCTCGAAGACCGAGACTTTGGAGGTTTGCGGGTGCCCGTCGCTGAGGCCGCCCGGCTTGACGTAGGCGACCGCCGGCAATTTGCCATTCGCCAGATCACTATAGAAGTTCGGCAGGTCGAGCAGGTTTTGCTGGCGATAAGGCACACCGGTGTTGGCATCTATGCCGGTCATGATGCTGGTCTGGTAAAGGAACGGATTGCAGATATTGCAATAGATATCCAGCGGTGAGGTCGGGTTGCTTACGAAAGTGTTCCACCCTTCGCCATAGTAGGCCCACGAGACCTTGTTGGTGATCAGGTCATCGGCAATCGATCGGACCGACGACGGCGGGATGGTGAATGGCGACACCGACAATGGCAGGGGCGTGCCGTTGCCGAGATAGCCGGGGTTGTAGTTGTTCAGCAGGTAATAATGCCCTGGATCGCAATTCGGGCCGACGCGCAGTGCGCTGAGATAGTCCAGGATCGGGCCGACGCCGGGCTGGTTCGGGTCGGAGCAGTTGCTGTAGGTGCCGCCGGCGTATCCGTCCTGGATGTAGTAATTGTTTGTACCGGGCTGCGGGTTGGGGTTCTCAATCTGGTTGGTCGGCGGGGTCGCCGGATTGCCGGCGCCGTCGCTGTACCAGATGTCGTCAGCGAACCCGAGATAGAGGCTGTCGAGGCCGGTGCCGCCCTTCGCCGGTTGGTGATAGTTGTCGAGCAGGGTGTAGTTGTCAGCGAGCGTCTTCAGGTAGGGTGCGTCACCTTGCTGGACATTGAAGAAGCCCATCGAGATAGAGCCTTCGCCGGTGGTCTCGTCGTTGAAATCGCTCGGTTGGGCGGCGCCGTTCGAGCCTACGCCGACGGTCACCTCGACCCAGGGGAACAGATCGTTTCGACATCCGCTTGGATTCATGCGGGTCGCGTAGACGACGCTGCAATCCATCTGCTGGAACATCTGATAAAAGCGGTGAACAGAGTCCGCACCGTAGGTGTCATACGTCGCGCCCGTGCCGAGCGGGAAGGGGCCCGATGGCAGCGAGGTCGCATTGGGGATGCGCGTGTCGATAGAGCCGGGCGTCAGTCCGGTCGCGCCGGTCGTGAGCAGGTTCAGCGGAGCGTAGGAACCACCCGCGACAAGGCCAGGGTCGATGCTGGCGAGGATCTGGCCTACCGTATAGGGGGTGCCGGGAAAGGGTGTCGACAAAGGCGGGAACGGCGGGGCCGAGAAGCTCTGGGCCATCGAGGCTCCACCCGTGTTGGGCGCGGGCAGGGTCTGGTAGATCGACGAACCGGGCAGGCTGATGTTGTAGGTCGAAAGATTCCTGCCGTGACGCTGATGAGCCCTGATGAAGTTGGGGCCGGGCGCGCCGCTGGCAGTGATAACGCCTTCCGAAAGAATGTTGTGGACAGAATCGCCGCTCGGTGAAACGTAAGTTGCGAAGAGATGGTCGAAGGACCGGTTCTCGCCGACGATGACGATGACGTGCTTGATCGGCGTCGTCGTGTTGTTGTCATTCGCGCCAGCCGGCGGACCGGCGAGGGCCGGCCCCGCCATCAGCGCCAGCGTGGCCAACGTCGAGACGCTGCGCCGCGGCAGCGTCCTAAATGAATCCTGTCTATTTTTCATCTGGCTTCCCATCGTGTTGCGATCACGCGCCCGCGGCGCCGTGTTCGGCTTGACCGGGGCGCAACCATGCATGCGACGAACCTGGTGCAGCTTCAGCAGGTTCTCGGTCGCTTGGAAGGGGTATACGGTGAACTAAATCCCGCCGCAATATAATATAAAATTGTCACCTGTGAAAAACGCAAGCATAATAACAGAAAAATGACATTTTTACTACGAATTTAAGAACGATACTACGGCCTTACTATGGAAGGTATTAATTTGTATGCGGACATAATTCGGTGTGGACGAGCGGTTGCAAAATGGTGGTCCTGTATCGCCTGACACCATTGCTGGTGTGATCGAATTTCGGCATTCCGATCCGGGCTTCCACCGGATCTGGGTTGCCAGACGGGGACTGGGTGGAACGGATGTCCCTTTTTCTTCGCTAGAGCAGTGGCTGAGCCTGAAGCCTTGCGCGCCACAGCGCGCACCGCTTCTTGAGTTCGTCCATCCGCCCAAACTCTGGAAAGTCGTCCCTGAGACGCTCCAGTTCTTCGAATCTGAAGTCAGCCTCACCGTGGAGTCGCCACGCGGCCTGCAGCGAGACCTGCGAACTGTTGTTCTGCCGCAACGCGAACCACAGGCCATTCTGCTGGGTGTCGACGTGGCGACTGATTCCCACCCATGCTTCGCCTGTCGCGTTGCAGATGACGGCATAGACCCCGAATGCTGATGGACGCTGCTTGTAGGCCGCGATGGCCGATTTTCGGCTGATCGGTTGCATCCTGGTTTCCTTTTTACCCGGATAATATTGACAAGGATTTTCGTCCGGGTAAATAGAAATTGTGTTGACCGGGTGAGGCGATGACCACGATTGAGGACGAAAGCGCCTGGTACGCGGGCTTCGAGGGGGCATCGCGTTTTTGGGTAGGCCCATTGGATCAGGTTGCGGCCGAGGCTTGGCGGACGCGGGAGCGGGAGCCGCTTGCGGCAATTCTGGTTTTCGATGGCCGAACGGGGGCGGTTGTCGACATCGACCTGCGGGGGACCGAGCGGGATGTTCTAAACAGGTACGAGGAGCCGGTCCCAGAACCGACAAAGCGCGGACGTCCCCGGCTGGGCGTGGTCGCACGCGAGGTAACCCTCCTGCCGAGGCACTGGGAATGGCTGGCGCGGCAACCCGGCGGCGCCTCCACAACGCTGCGCCGGCTTGTCGAAAATTCCCTCAGAGCCGATGCCGCCGCCGGAAATGCGCGCGAAAGAACGGCGGCCGCCTACCGATTCATGTCGGCGATCGCAGGTGACTTTGCAGGTTTCGAGGAAGCCGCTCGCGCACTTTTTGCTGGTGACCGGCTTGGTCTGGAAGAACAGATGTCGGCCTGGCCAGTGGACGTTCGGGAGCAGGTGCTAGACTTTTGGGACGGTGCGAAGGTGAGCTGGACTGACCGTCTGAGGTGAGACAATTGAATTAGTGACAGCCGATTACGGTCAGGGTTTCGGGTCAGGGCGCGGTCACCGCCCCTTCCCGGGAGGTTCGTCGCGCCAATCCAAGCGTCAATGCGGCAATGACAGCCAAGGACAAAAATCCCAGCCAGACAGTCCAGCGCCGCGCATGCAGCAGGACCCTCCCGTAGATTTCGGAACCCGGCGCGGGACCGAAGTGCCGGCTGTCAATGGAAGCATCGACATTGTCTCCCAGCAGAAAAACCATGTCGGCGGGCACCGTGCCGGGAAGAATCTGTGCTCCGCCCAAACCCGGTGTCTCCATGAGCCTCACCACTCGGGTCCCGATCCATAGCCACTGATCGCGGACGACCAGCCTGTCGCCCGGCAGGCCCGCCACCCTCTTGATGGCGCGGTGTTCGGAACCCACTGGAAAGCTGAAGACCACGATGTCCCCACGACGCAGGTCCGCGACCGCCTGGCGAGGCCGGTCCTGCACGAGCAGAAGGTCCCCGACCTCGATGGTTGGCGCCATTGAGCCGCTGGTGACGCGGGCCACATGCAGGCCGGCCTGAGAGGCGACGGCGGCCAACAGCAGCCCGAGCGCGACAAGGCTCGCCGCCCACCCCGCAAGCGCCAGGCCAGGCGCGCCGCGATGTGCGGCGGCCCGGGATTCGATGGTCAGACGCACCGGCGAAGGTCGCCCTTGGCGCGGATGACCGAGTGGAGGATCGCGCCGGCCGGGGCCGGCTTCGTTGTGCACGGGGTCATTTCCGGCACCCCGCCCCTTGTCCACTCCGCCGGCCATTGAATGCCGGCGGTCTGATGCTCGGTGTGAATGGTGACGGCGGGGGCGACCGAGCCGACGCCGTCAACCGGGGCCATCAGGCGGACCGGCTCGGCCGCGCTCACGGCCGTCGCGCTAGCCATGGCCAGGGCGACGGCGGCCAAACTTGTGCCCGCGAGATGGTACGGCTTGCGGCAGCGGTTTGCTGGTTTCGACATGCGGATGCTCCTCGTCAAAGTGGGATATA
>JANXTX010000065.1 GCA_025352165.1 Caulobacteraceae bacterium
CGGCTGGTGGCCGGGCATCTGCTGACGACCTACGGCGTCGGCGGCGAGGTGAAGTGGGCGATGGCGGGACGAGACGCCAACAAGCTGGCCGCCGTGCGAGCTGAAATCGGCGCGCCGGACAATCTGCCGTTGATCGTCGCCGATGCGCACGACGCCGCGGCGCTGGAGGCGATGGCCGCGCGCACGAAGGTGGTGATCACCACCGCCGGACCCTATCAGCTATACGGATCGGAACTGGTCGCCGCCTGCGCCAAGGTCGGAACCGACTACGTCGACCTGACTGGCGAGTCGCACTGGATCGCCGCCATGATCGCCGCGCACGAGGCGGCGGCGAAGGCCTCAGGGGCGCGGATCGCGTTCTCCTGCGGCTTTGACAGCATTCCCTTCGATATGGGCGTCTGGTTCGTCGAGGAGCAGGCGAAGAAGCGCTGGGGCCACGCGGCCGCGCGCGTACGGGGGCGCGTGCGCGGCATCCAGGGCGGACTATCCGGCGGCACCCTGGCCAGCGCGATCACCACGATGGCCGCCGTGCAGCGCGATCACAATATTGGCGGCGTGCTGGCCAATCCGTTCGCCCTGACGCCCGGCTTCAGCGGTCCGACGCAGCCCGATGGCGACAGTGTGCATGAGGATACAGTGACCGGCTCATGGGTCGGCCCGTTCATGATGGCCGGGATCAACACCAAGGCGGTGCACCGGACCAATCTGTTGCTGGGTCATCCGTGGGGCGCGGATTTCCGGTACGACGAGATGCTTATGCTGAGCGGTCCACCGGCCCCCGGCTCCGCGCCCGCCGGCGGCTTTGATTTCGGCTCCGGCCCGCAGCCGAAACCTGGCGAAGGCCCGACCAAGGAAGAGCGCGAGGCCGGCTACTACGACATCCTGTTCATCGCCGGGGACAAGGACGGCGCGACCGTGCGCGCAGCGGTCAAGGGCGTGGGCGACCCGGGCTACGGCTCGACCTCGAAGATGCTGGCCGAAGCGGGCCTGGCGCTGGCGTTCGATGTTTCCCGCGAGACAACGCCCGGCGGCTGCTGGACCTCGGCGGCGGCAATGGCTGCAGCGCTGATGGTAAGGTTGCCGGAAAGGGCGGGGATCACGTTCGGGGTGGAGTGAGGGGAACCTGCAACGTTACCAAAAAGGGGAAAATGCCTGAAGACCGGTTCCGGCGACTGATCGGCGCAGGGATATCGGCCGGAATTTCTGCGACGGCGCCCGGAACCGGCCCCGTTCGGCAGCGTTCAGGCCGGTAATCAGGCCGGCGATTCCGCCCCGCCTCGTTTCGGGGAATCGGGAAATCCGACTCACCGACCGCAAACATCGGAGCTAGCCAATGTCTCACGTGGTCCATCTGGCGGTTGGAGAACACCCCCGAAGAACAAAAACTGCCTGGTCGTGCTTCGCGACGTGGCTGGCGGATATTTCGTGCTGAGTTCGGCTGACAGCTATCAGAGAGAGGTTACGCCGTCGGACTATCCGATTGCAGAGGCCGAGCGGGCGGTCGCGATCGGTCGGGCGCAGGCTCACGCGGACAGCCATGGAATTGACAGCGTCTATGTCGACGCGACGTAGGCGCTGACCGGAAGGATTTCTGGCCCTGGTCGGGAACCAGGATCCGGTCGCCGCGTTCCGATTGAACGGGCTGCATGATCCGTGGCCGCACCGAGCAACGGAACCTTCCCTGTCATGAAGTCCCGACACATTTGCGCATCACTGGCCGTTCTGGCGGCGATCAGCGCGGTCGCCTCAACCGCGCGGGCTCAGGCCAACGGTCCGGGCGACAACCAACGGCAACAGGACTACCAACACCTGCAGGACCAGTATCAGGACGCCCAGTCCCGGTACCAGGATCAGGCCCGCGACTATGCCGCCAAGCGCGAGACCTATGAGCGTCAGCACGGCGTCTATGAGCACGCTCGCGCGGACTATGACGCCCAACACGGCGCCGGCGCGTTCCTGGCCTACTACCGCGACCACTCGGACGACTATGAGCGACTGTATGGACCCGGCGCCTATGGGCGCGATTTCGGCCGGGCGGTGGTCTATCGTGGCTATGACCCATATGCAGCGTATCGCGACAACGCCTGTGAGCGGCGTGCCGGCGACGACGCCATGGCCGGAGGCGTGATCGGCGCCCTGGCCGGCGGCGCGCTCGGCTCCGGCATGGATCGGGACAGCGACGGGCCTGGCGGCGCCTTCACCGGCGCCCTCCTGGGAGGCGTTGTCGGCGCCGAAATCGGCCGAAGCACCGCCGGCTGCGACGATCGCGGCTATTTCTTCACCTATTACCAGACCTTCCCTTATCGCGAAGGTGGTTGGGAGCGCGGCCCCAGCGGCCGCCACGACAACGATTTCTATGCCGGACGTGGCTGCCGACTGGCGATCGCCCCCGCTCGTATCGGCGGCCACACCGAAGACCGTTACGCCCGCGTCTGTCCTGACGCCGACGATCACTATCGCTTCACAAGCTGAGTTGAAGTCAGCGCATGAGCAGGCGGCCTCGGATTGCGGGCCGCCTGTTGGGCCTTTGAAGAAAGAGCCGCCTGGAAGGCGGCGTTACAAGACTTTATCCGGCGCGGACAAGCCCGGTGAGGCGAGCGTCGCCGAGCCGGTCAGGCGGAATGCGGCCCAGGTTCCGATCAGGGCCAGGGGGATGACGGCGGCGAATACCCATATCCCGGTGGCCCGGGCGCTGACGTCGGTCAGGCCAGCTGAGAAACCCACGAGATTGGCGGCCACGCCGCTGATCGCCGCGCCGACTGCCGCGCCGGTCTGCCGCACGGCAGTGATGGCGGAGGCGCCGATGGCGCGGTCCTCATCGCTGAGAGCGGCCAGCAGTCGCCGCCCCATGAACGACAAGTTGAAGCCGAACGCCGCGCCAAGCAGAGCGCCTCCCAGCAATACGACCATCAGAGGCCCACTCGCCATGCTCGCCGCCAGGATGACCAGGCTGGCGACCAGGCAGATCGCGCCGACGCGCACCCATCGCGCATCCCAGGCGCCTGACGCGCCCGCTACCGCCATGGCGGCGAGGGTCCACGCTGCGGACTCGACACCGATCGCATAGCCCGCCCACAGCGGGGTGAGTCCGCGTAGCTGCTGCAACACCGGCGGACCATAGATGGCGAAACCCATCGACGCGGCCGTAAGGGCGAACATCGCCAGATAACCCGATCCACAGATGGTAGTCAGGTCACCGGCGCGATGCGGCAGCAGGCGTACGCGAGCGCGAGCATCCATCCACACCATCAGCACCAGAATGACCAGGCCGCCCGCAACCAGAATAGCGGCCAGGGCCGGCGACTGGGTCATGTCGGCGACCGAGATCGCCGCGACTCCAAGAGCCAGAACGCCCAGCTGCGGCCAGGGAATGCCCGGTCCGCCGTCACCCTTGCCGGCGGTGGCGAGCAGCACCGGCGCGGCGAAACTGAACAGAGCGGCCTGGCCGGCGAACAGCCAGAACACCTCGCGCCAGTTGCCGCTTTGAACCACAACGCCGCCGACCAGCGGGCCCAGCAGGGTGGCGATCCCCCAGACGAAGCTGACCGAAGCAAACACCCGCGCCAGATGGCGTTCGGGAAACAATCGCGCGATCGCCACCATGGCGAAACCGGAGATCCAGCCGCTGCCAAGTCCCTGGATCACCCGCCCGAGGAGAAACAGGCCAATGCCCGGGGACAGGGCGCTGACCACGGCGCCGCCCGCCATCACCAGGCCGGCCAGGGCGGTCGCTCTCCGCAGCCCGAACAGCTCCGACAGGCGGCCCGCGCTGGCCCCAGCGAGGATCGCTCCAATCAGGAATCCGGCAGTGGCCCAGGAGAAGTAGGCATAGCCGCCAATCTCGCGCCCGACGCTGGGCATGATCGTCGAGGTGACCAGATTGTCCGACGCGCTCAGCCACACGCCCAGGCAGATCAGCGCGAACCGCGCCGCCCTGCCCCCCGCCAGCAGATCCAGCCAGCCGTTCGCGGCCCGCACGGCGGGCGGTTCAGAGCTGGTGGAGTGCTTCGGCATCAATGGTCCAGATACGGAACTGCACGGGTTACGGGCGAGAGGTGCAACAGAGGCGGGGTCGCGATGATCCCGCTGGTTTATCACGGTCCGGGTCATGGTTGCACGGGCTCGACGAGCAGCGCCGGATGGAGGACAGTGACCTAGATGGGCTGGTTCAGGTTTCAGTTGCGCGCCGTTGCGATCGCCATGATCTGGTTCGGATCAGCGTCGACGGCGTGGGCCCAGGTCGGCGACTTCCAGGGAACGTGGACCATCGCAAAGGCGCGGATTGCGCCATGGGCGGATCCTCTGCAACGCGGCGGGCTGGCGGAAGAGCGCCGGCTCCTGGGCCGGACGGTCGTGATAGGTGTGGGGTCGGTGAAGGGCCCCGCGCCGCTGGGTTGCCGGCACGCAATCTATAGTGTCCACAACGATACCGCTGATCTGTTATTCGAAGGCGGACTGGCCGAGCCTGATCAAAGCGGCGGGCCGCGCGACGCCGAGGCGCTGGCGCGGGCGCTGGGGATGCCCACACGCTCGGTGCGGACAATGGAAACCAGCTGCTCGGAGGTCGCCTATCATCGGTTTTCGCAGACGACCCTTGTGTTCGGCCTGAAAAACCGCATCTACACCCTGTATCGGGCGCGGTAGTCCATAATGCGAATGCCCGGGCGTCGGCGCAAACGCCGCTCGGCGCGAATCTGTTGAGCGGCGCGTAGGCCTAAGAAGTTGGTGTTAGTGCGCGGCCTGAGTAGCCGAGACCTGGCCCTGAGCCGGGAAAGCGATGTGCATCGACGCCGGCGGAAGGGTGACGCTCACCTTGCAAGGAGCCGGCATGGCGACTTTCAAGACGATCGCCAACGCCCCCTACTTTCACTAGCTTAAACGGCGATCGCTGCCGCTGAGGGGCGTTTTCAGAGGCTGGCGAGACTTCCGTTGGGGCATCCACCGTGGCGATTGTCAGCCACGACGCCTTGCAGTTGCCGGAGCATTCTGACGAAGGCTCGTTCATTGAGGGGTTTGCCGAGCACCTTGTCCTGGGATGTCAGACGCCCCTTGAGGCTGGACGTTCCGGCCAGATAAATCACCGGAACCGGGCCCATCTGCTCCCGGATGGAGCGGACGGCTTCACCGCCGCCACCATCGCCGAGGGCAAGGTCAGCCGCGATGATATCCGGGCGTCGGGCGCTCGCCGCCGCGATGGCCCCAGACCGCGTGTCGGCAATGTCGACCGACGTCGCGCCGCAGTCCTGGCTGAGCAGCCTCATGACCAGAGCCGCCAGCGGTTCGTCCTCGATAATCAGCACGTGCAATAGAGTTCGCCATCAGCATTGGGCAGGCGAACCGCGTTCCCCATCCCGTTTTCTTAGTTCCGGCGCGAAATTGTCATGACACTAAGGCGCAAGAATGACGGGCGCTCTGGATTATTCCGCGTGGGCGGCGACAGCGGTGGCGACGACGTTGCGCTCGCGACCGATCAGAAACACCAACGGCGTCAGCAGCGCGACGGCGGGGACGATCCAGCTGAAGATATTGTCGTAGCTGATCATCGATGCCTGGCGAGTAAGCTCGGTGTTGAGGCCCTCCAGGCCAACAGCCGTCGACGGGTCCATCGCAGTGGGGAGCATCGCGCGCAGCATGGGGTCGCCACCGGCCACACGCTCCGCCAGACGGGCATGGGCGAGCGACGCATCGCGCAGCAGCAAGGCCTGGATGACGGAGATCGATGCGCTGCCGCCGAGGTTGCGCATCATGGCGCTGACCACCGTCGCGTCGGTGCGGTGCCGCGGGTCGAGCGTGGTGAACGCCAGCACGCTGACCGGAGTGAACAGCAGGCCTGAACCCAGCCCCTGGACGAACAGCGCCAGCATGATCGGCGCAGCGGTCATGGTCAGGTCGAAACCACTCATCATCTGGCTGGCGAACAGGGTCAGCATGAGACCGACGAAGATCAGCGTCCGGCTGCCGATCCGCAGCATCAGCCAGGGGACCAGCAGGAACGCGATCATCGAGGCCAGGCCACGCGGCATGGCGGCGATACCGCTCTGCAGCGCCGAATAGCCCATCAGGTTCTGCATGAACGAAGGCAGCAGGGCGTTGGTCGACATCAGCAGGCCGAAGACGAAAAATCCAATGATCGAGGTGCTGACGAAATTGCGGTCCTTGATCAGATCGCGATGGAAGAATGGATGCTTCGCCGTGGCCGTCTGGACGATGAAGACGTAGATGCCGATCATCGCCACCACCGCCTCGGCCCAGATCTCGTTGGAGTGAAACCAGTCCTGGCCGGGCCCCCGGTCGAGCATCAACTGGAATGCGCCGCTGCCAAGCGCCAGGGCGCCGAAGCCGAGGAAATCGAACGGCCGCTGCCGCCCGCCCTTGTCCGGGGACATGAAGGTCCAGATTCCCAGAAAGGCGATCAGACCCAGCGGCAGGTTTATGTAGAAAACCCAGCGCCAGGTCAGCGTCTCGGTCAGCCAGCCACCGATGGTCGGGCCGGCCACGGGGCCCAGCACCAGCGCCGCGCTCCACAGGCTCATCACCCTCGGCACAAGCCTTGGCGGAAAAATGTCGAGCATGACGGCCTGCGAGAGCGGCATCACCGAGGCCGCCGCGATGCCCTGCAATAGCCGGAAAAGCACGATTTCCGGTAGGCTGGTGGCGACGCCGCAAAGCATCGAGGCGATGGTGAAGCCGCCGATCGAGAGCAAAAACATCCGCTTGCGGCCGATCTTCTCCGACAGCCACCCCGATAGCGGCAGCATGATCGCCGTGGCGATGATGTAGGATGTGAGCACCCAGACGATCTGGTCTTCCGACGCCGACAGACTGCCCTTCATGTGCGGCAGCGCGACGTTGGCGATTGTGGTGTCGAGCGTGTTCATCAACGCGGCGAGCATCAGCGACGCGGTGATCGGGATCCGGTTCGCAACATCATTTGCCGTCGCCATGCGCGCCCGAACTCCCAGGCCCAAGGCCAACGATCAGATAGCGTGCCCGGGTCGCGGTCCGCAATGGAGCGCGGTGAGCGGGCGTTCAGAACACGGCAACGCATGGCAATCCGGGAAGATTAGATTTCAGGGCGGCGCGTGACGGGCGTTTCGCAGGCGCCGTCGTATTCGCTGATCAACCGGGCGACGAGGTCGGCGACGGAGGGGATGTCGTGGATCAAATCGATGCCCTGTCCGGCGCTCCACAGATTGCGCCAGGGGGCGACCCCCGGCGGAAGGTGATCATGACGCATGCCCCGTCCCAGCGGCTCGGGCAAATTGTCGGGATCGAGGCCGGCCATACGAAGGGATTCCACCAGCCAGTTGGCGGCGACACCGGCGACCTTGGGTGTGTAGCTGAGATCCGACGACGTCTGGCTGACCAGCAGTTGCTTGTATTCGGCGGGTGCATCGGACTCGACCGTGGCGATGAAGCGGGTGCCGAGGTAGGCCAGATCGGCGCCGAGCACCTCGGCGGCGCGGATAGTGGCGCCGTCAGAGACCGCGCCGGCCATGACGATAATGCCATCGAAGATCGCGCGGATCTGGCGGATCAGGGCGAGATGGCTGATCGTGCCCGAGTGTCCGCCGCCGCCAGCGCCGATACAGACCACCCCGTCGACCCCCGCGCGGATGGCCTTTTCGGCGAAACGGATCGAGGTGATGTCATGCAGGACAGTCATGCCGGCGTCATGCGCGCGCGCCACCATCGGCGTGGGATCGCCGCCGACAGTGATCAGCAGCTTGACGCCATAGCGGTCGAAAAGCTCGAAGTGGGCCCTCAGCTCGTCTTCCGGGAAGCGCGTGGGCAGATTGACACCGATCGCCGCGGTCGGGTGCCCGGTGCTCTGCTCATGGGCGTCAAGGTCGGCGCGGATCTGCTTGAGCCAGGCTTCGAACGTCTCGAAGTCGCGCGCGTTCTGCCGTGGCAGGCCACCTATCACCCCGGCCTTGCACACCTCGCGGATCAGGTCGGGCCCGGTGACCAGGAACATCGGCGCGCAAATCGCCGGCACGGAGAGACCGCTGCGCAGTCGCAAGGGAAGCGCCATGTTATTTTACCCGTCGGGAGCCAACCGGCCCTACCGATGCTCCTCTATCGTGTAGGGCGCGTCGTATTCGGCGTCGGTGAAGGCCGAACTGATCAGCTTGTTGGTGTCGAAATAAACCTGCCAGTAGTTGTCGGTATGGCAGAAGGGCCGCACCGCAAGAACCGTGCCCAGATTATTGAAATCGAGAATTTCCACGACCGGGGCCGGGTCGGATAGCACATTGGGGATTTTGGTCAGGCCCGTCTTCAGCCGCTTGATGGCGTCCTGCGGATCGACGCCGAACGCCAGCTGGGCAGTGCGGTCCACCCGGCGATAGGGATGGGTGCTGTAATTCTTGACCAGGTCGCCGGAAATCTTGCCGTTGCCGATGATCAGCACGCCATTGTCCGGGGAGGTGACGATGGTGTTGAACAGGCCGATCTCGGTGACCGTCCCCTCTACCGCTCCGGCGACGATATAATCGCCGACCTTGTAGGGTCGGAAGATGATCAGGAAAGCGCCGGCGGCAAAGTTGCCGAGCATCCCCGACCATGCCGCGCCAATTGCCAAGCCGAGGCCTGCAAGAAGGGCGGCGAAGCTGGTGGTCTCAACCCCGAAGTAACCAAGGATGGCGACGACGAGGATGATCTGCAGGGCGACGCCGAGGATGTTGGCGAGATAGCGCTGCAGGGTGGCGTCGAGATTGCGCGCCGTCAGCACCCGGGACAGCAGGCCAATAGCGACGCCGATCAGCCAACGGCCGACCAGATAGAGCACGATCGCCCCGATGATCTTCATGCCAACAGCGGTGATCATCGGGATCGCCGCCGCAATCCAGCCCTGTGGGTCCATTTGCCCTTCCCCTCTCAGAAATTGTTCGCGCTCAATAGCGAAAACCAGCCGGCGTCGCCATGGAGGGGTCGGCAAATTTTCCAGCCGATCCCACAATTTATCCGACGGATTTGCGGGGCCACCGGTTCCGGAAGAGTTTTACTCAAATGCCGCGGATCGCCGCGGGTATGCGGAGTGTGCGCCGCCGTCAGTCTCCTTTGGCGGCGGCAAGGGCCAGCGGATTGGGGGTCGGTTCGGCGACCTTGGTCAGGGTGTTGCGGTCGATGTGGTGGAACAGCTGCTCCTGCCCACGCACCTTCAGCACCGAATCTTCGACATAGGACCACGTCCCGTCGGTGTTGACGGTGACCTCGATCTCAAATGAATTCGTGCGGAACGCGTGCTCGAGGAAGGCAGTCGAGCAGATGCCGTTCTCCGTTGTTCCGCGCGTTGCTGAGACCTTGAACCGGTTGGCGCCGGCATCGGCATACCCCGTAGCCAGGGCGACCTGACCGCGGGGTATGGCCAGAGAATGCATGATCAGGCAGGTCGCCGGCTCCCACAGCCAGTAGCCAACCTGATCGTGATAGGTCTCCGGCCCACCGTCCGACTTCAGCACATGGGTGTGGTAGCGCAGACCGTAGAGCAGTTGCGGCCCGTTGGATTGTGGGTCGGTGGGCTGCAACTCGATTCGCTCGATATACCCCTGATGACCGGTTTCATCGGGATTTGGATTGATATCGAGGCCCTTAGCGCCTTCCCAGATACCGGCCAGCGCACGCAGCGGGCCGAGATTTGCGAGGGTGTCGACGTCGATGTCGCCCTGCTCGGTGAAGATGTCGTCGGGATATTCGGTCATCGGGGTCTCGCGAAACATGGGCGGCTGAACCAGCCGATCATGGCGATTCGAGTCCAGCCGTGCGTTGAATCAAACCTATGGCGAAGCGCTTGGGAAGTCATTCCCAACCACTCCCTGCTTACAGTGCCGAGACGATCGCGTGCGCGCAGGTATCATCCAGCGCACAGCCCAGGCAGAGAGGCGCAGTGCGCTTGCAGAGCGCCTGGCCGTGGGCGCGGAGGGCCTGGTAGGCGGTGATCAGCCAGTCGCGATCGGCGGCGCCCTGGCTCGCGAGCACATCGATGGCGGCGCGGTACGAGGCGGCATAGTCGCGCTGCTCGGTGAAGAAGCCGAGGCGAGCCAGCGCGCGCACGCCATTGGACTCCAGGCAGGGCCGGGCGGCGAGGCCGGCGAATAGCAGGATGCGGTCGGCGCCGGGGTCGCCGATGGTCGGGAAGGCCTTGAGCAGCGCGCGGGCCTTGGCCGGGCTGATGTTCGCCAGCTCGCGCCCGAGGTCCCCGCCAGCACGGGTCTGCACAAGAGCGGCGATGTCGCGCCAGCGCTGAACACGGGTTTCCGGGCGCATGCCGCCGCGCCGGGCAATGTCAAACAGGGTCTCGAAATCGGCGCGCTCGATTTCGGACGGCGTCAGGCCGACGCGGGCGCGGAATTCCTCGAACAGCGCCGCGCGACGGTCATCATCGATCAGATAACCGATGTTGTCCCAAAGGACCTGCCGCAGCGGGTCCGTGAGGATCGCCGGCGCCGGATAGAGGCGCGCCAGGTCGGCGATAGTCGCGCGCAGGTCGGGATGGGGAGCCTGCGTCGTCATGGCATTTCAATACGACTTAGGCATGCCCAGCGCATTCTGGCCCAGAAAGGCCAGGATGAGGTTCGTGGAGATCGGAGCCACCTGATAGAGGCGGGTCTCGCGGAACTTGCGCTCGATGTCGAACTCTTCGGCGAAGCCGAAGCCGCCGTGGGTCTGCACGCAGGCCTCGGCCGCCGCCCAGGACGCCTCGGAGGCGAGCAGCTTGGCGATGTTCGCTTCCTCACCCGCCGGCAGACCGGCGTCGAAGCGGTCGGCGGCGCGCTCGACCATCAGGGCGGCGGCGCGGTACTGCGCGTAGGCGCGGGCGATCGGGAACTGCACCGCCTGGTTGGCGCCGATCGGGCGGCCGAACACCTTGCGCTCGCTGGCGTAGCGGCTGGCCTTGTCGATGAACCATTGCGCGTCGCCGAGGCACTCGGCGGCGATCAGGGTGCGCTCGGCGTTCATGCCGTCAAGGATGTAGCGGAAGCCCTTGCCCTCCTCGCCGATCAGGTTGGCGGCGGAAACCTTCACATTGTCGAAGAATACCTCGGTGGTGGCGTGGTTCATCATCGTGCGAATCGGTCGGATGGTCAGGCCATTGCCAAGCGCTGCGCGCATGTCGAGCATGAACACTGAAAGACCATCCATGCGGCTCTTGATCTGATCGCGCGGCGTGGTGCGGGCCAGCAGGATCATGAAGTCGGAATGCTCGGCGCGGCTGGTCCAGATCTTCTGACCATTGACGACATAATGGTCGCCCTCGCGCGTCGCGGTGGTGCCGAGCGCCAGCGTCTCGGAGCCGGAGGTCGGTTCGGTGACGCCGAATGCCTGCAGTCGAATCTCACCCGTGGCGATCGCCGGCAGCCAGCGGGACTTCTGCTCGGGCGAGCCGTGCTTGAGGATGGTGCCCATGGTGTACATCTGGGCGTGACAGGCGGCGGCGTTGCAGCCGTTCTTGTGCACTTCCTCAAGGATGGCCGAGGCCGCGCGCAGGCCAAGGCCGCTGCCGCCGAACTCTTCCGGGATCAGCGCGCCGAGGAACCCCTCGCGGGTCATCGCGTCGACGAAGTCGGTCGGATAGGCGCGCTCGCGATCGAGCGCGCGCCAGTACTCAGCGGGGAAGCCGGCACAGAGCGAGGCTACCGAGGCGCGGATAGCGGTGAGTTCTTCTTCGTTGGTGGTCATCGGTCAGTCCGTTGAAGTTCCTGGCGGCGGCGGCTCTTGACCGTCCCTGCGTGGTGCGTAGTTGGTCTATCGCCCCAAGAGCGGTTCGACCAGTCGACCGGAGCGCGGCGACGCGTCGCTTATCTATTTTCGCATATCTAGTATCGGAAATTATGCAATTTTGTTGGGTAGGGGAACGTGGCACACAACGGCTCACGCGGTCACCGCCGCAACGCCGAAAGGCGACAAACCAGACTTTCAGGAGCCAGCCATGATCCGTTCTTTCACCCCCCGCATCGATTGGGCCGTTTCCCTCATCGCCGCCGTTTGCCTGCTGGGCCCGATGCTGATGGGTATCGCAACGTCGCTGACGACCTCGATCTAGGCGCCGGCGACCAGACCGGCATCGTGCAGCCGGGCGATCTCGCCGGATGACATCCCCAGCACTCGCGAGAGCACCTCGTCGGTGTCGCGGCCAAGCCGGGGCGCCGGCGTCGGCGCCTGTCGGGCATGATCGGGCACCGTGCCCGGAAAGCCTGGCGCTAGGTAACGACGCCCGCTGGGATGGTCGATCTCGCTCAGCATCGGGTTTGCCGCCGAGAAATAGGGGTCTCCGTCGACCGCCTGTTTCAGCGTCTGGTACGGCCCCCAGCAGACGCCGCGGCTTTCGAACGCCGGAGTCAGCGCGTCGGCGGTGCGAAGCGCAATGGCTGCCTCGAGCGTCGGATTGAGGCGATCACGATGCTGGAAACGCACACCCTCGTCGGCGGCGAGGCTGACGCCGAGCTCGGCTTCGAGGGCCGCGACGACCGCCTCAAGGCCCAGCACCGCGATCAGGCCGGTCCACTGGCGGGGCGTGATGGCGACGATCATCAGCCGCCGGCCGTCGAGCGTCACGAAATCACGTCCAAAGGCGCCGTAGAGGTCGTTGCCCATGCGCGGACGATCGGCGCCCGTGGTCAGCACCTCGCCGACCTGACCCAAGTTGGCCAGGCTGGCGATGGCGATGTCCGACAACGGCAGGCGCACCTCGCAGCCCTGCCCCGTAGCCCGGCGCGACCGCTCGGCCGATACCAGGCAGAAGGCGGCGTAGGCGCCGGTCAACAGGTCCCAGGCCGGAAGCACATGGTTGACCGGACGCGGGTCATCCGCCGGTCCGGTCATCAGCGGCAAGCCGACAGCGGCGTTGACGGTGTAGTCGACCGCCGGGCGTCCGTCCGGCCAGCCCATCACCCGCACGCAGATAAGATCGTCGCGCAGCTTGCGCAGCCGCTCGTAAGACAGGAACCCTTCGGCCGGAAAATTGGTGACGAACAGGCCTGCGTCGTCGCCGGGCGCGGTGGCGATGCGGGCCGCGAGTTCGCGCCCCTCCGGCAACGACAGGTTCAGCGCGACCGACTTCTTGGCCTTGTTGAGCCCCTCCCAATACAGGCTCGCCCCATGGTCCGGATCGAGAGGCCAGCGATTGAAGTCGGGCCCGCCGCCGATCTGGTCGATGCGGATCACCTCGGCGCCGAGCTGCGCCAGATGCAGCCCGCACGAAGGACCGGCGACAAACGCCGCCGCCTCGACGACGCGCATTCCCTTCAGAAGATCGTACATACGGAAACCTTTCCCGAGCGCCCGATTGCCCGTGTCTTGTACCGCCGGCTTCCAGCCGGCTCTTCTTCCGGTAACGCGAGAGCCGGCTATCGCGGTAGGGACGCCCATTACTGAGCGCCCCCCGCACAGAACCGGACGTGCGGCTTTCCCGCATCCGGCTCCCACCTTGGGTGTTTGACGGCGAAGCGCTGGCGTGGCCAGGGATGGCGGATGTGAGGT
>JANXTX010000073.1 GCA_025352165.1 Caulobacteraceae bacterium
ATCGCGCCATGAAATACCGCCAGCTTGGATCGAGTGATCTGATGGTTTCGGAGATTTCTCTGGGGTCCTGGCTGACCTATGGCGTTGGGGTCGAGCGTGACAAGGCCGCGGCCTGCGTCGAGCGAGCGTTCGAGGTCGGGATCAACTTCATCGACACCGCCAACGCCTATGGCCGGGGCGCCGCGGAAACGTTCCTGGGAGAAGCGCTAGCTAACCGGCCGCGCGACTCCTACGTGCTGGCCACAAAGATTTTCTTCCCGATGAGCGACACCGACCGTGGGCTATCGCGTGCGCAGATCGTCAAGCAGCTGGATGCCTCGCTGAAGCGGCTGCGGGTGGACTCCATCGATCTCTATCAATGTCACCGGTATGACGACGCCACGCCGCTCGAGGAGACCATGAGTGCGCTCAGCGACGCCGTGCGGTCGGGCAAGGTGCGCTGGCTGGGCTTCTCGGAATGGCCGGCGGACAAGGTGCGGGCGGCGATCGACATGGCCGGGGTTGAGAAATTCGTCTCCAGCCAGCCGCAGTATTCCCTGCTGTGGCGTCAGCCGGAAAAGGAGATCATCCCGCTTTGCGCCGCCAACGGCATTTCCCAGATCGTCTGGTCGCCGCTGGGGCAAGGTGTACTGACCGGAAAGTATTCGCCGGATGCGCCGCCCCCGGCCGAGAGCCGCGCCACCAGCGACGTCATGGGCGGCTTCATCAAACGCCTGATGGCCAGGCCTGTGCTGGAGGCGGTGCAGGCGTTGAAGCCGTTGGCGGCGGAAGCCGGCGTCACTCTGACGCAGTTCGCCCTGGCCTGGGTGTTGCGCGAGTCCAACGTTTCTTCCGCAATCATCGGCGCCAGCCGTCCCGAGCAGGTCGACGAGAACGCCGGGGCCTCGGGCCTGACCGTCGACCCAGCCCTGTTCGCCAAGGCCGAGGCAATCGTGGCCGCTACCTGATCAGCACACAGCCATAGCGGGGATTGAACGTCGCCACGGCGGTCACGGGGCCGAGGCTCGTGGTGACCGTGGCGGTCTTCGGCGGGCGCGAGCGGTCGATGGCTATTTTGAACGCGTCGATCTGTGGCTTGAACTCCGTCCGGCAGGAAAGCTCGCTCCGGCCAACCACGAACAGGCACGAGCAGAGCTGCTTGGCGAAATAGGCCGAGCCGATCTGGATGATTGGCGGCGGCGAGGGCGGCGGAGCCTGCTCGGCGGCGAGCAGAGGCGACGGCGCGACCACGACCAGGGCGACGAATCCCGATCTCCAATTGCCCGACATCGGCATTCCCTCCTAAGCTCGGCGATGACTGTAACCGATGGGAATGGTGGCATGAAGCGGCGTGACTTCGCCATAGGCTTGAGCGCCGCGGGCCTTGGCCTGGCGCTGGCGGCGGCGGCGAGATCGGCGCCGCGTCCCGGTTACCTCGATGTCGCCGAGCAGGCATGGGCGACAGCCGCCGGCGGCGCGGTGAAGAACCTCGGCCAGACCGACGCGCTGCTGATCCTGCACAGGAGCCGGACGGTTTTCGAGCGCTACGGAGCCGATCACGGGCCGATGACCCGGCACATTTCCTGGTCGATGGCCAAGTCGATCACTCATGCGCTTGTCGGGATTGGCGTGGCGACGGGCAGGGTCGACATCGACGCGCCGCTGATTTCGGTTCCCCATCCCGACCCGAAACTGAACCTGCGGGCGCTGCTGACGCTGACCGACGGGCTCAAATGGGACGAGGGCGACTATGACCCCGCGAAGTCCGACGCCACGCGCCTGCTGTACGGACCGGGACGTTTCGATGGTGCGGCGTTCATGGCCGCGCTGCCTCAGGATGTCCCGCCGCTGACCCGCTGGAACTATTCCACCGGCGCCTTCCAACTTGCCGCGGCGGAGTTGCAGGCGCGACTGTTCCCACAGGCCTACACGGCCGAGGACCGGCGGGCGGCGATGTCGGCGTGGATGCACGCGCGACTGTTCGGGCCACTGGGCATGACTACCGCGCTGCCGGAGTTCGATGCCGCGGGAACCTTCGTCGGCGGTTCGTTCGTCTACGCCTCCGCCCGTGACTATGCCCGGTTCGGCGAGCTGTACCGGCTGGACGGCGTCTGGCGCGGCCGGCGCGTCCTGCCGAAAGGTTGGGTCAAGTTCGCCCGCACCGCGACCGTCGAGCCAGTCTACGGCGCCGGCTTCTGGCTGGAGGCGCCGGCCGATCACAAGCCGGTCTCACTTCTGCGCGGCGCTGGTCCGATGGATGCATTTTCCGCCCAGGGCCACAACGGTCAGGTGATCCTGGTGGTCCCATCGAAGTCGCTGGTGGTCGTACGCCTCGGCCTCGGCGACGACGATGATCCCACCTGGAAGGCGATCGGCGAATGGCTGACCCCGATCGTCAACGCCATGCCAGATACGGCGGCGGCGTAGTTGGATTTCCTCCCTCTCCTTTATGGGGAGGGTGGCTTCGAGCTCTTGCGAGAT
>JANXTX010000100.1 GCA_025352165.1 Caulobacteraceae bacterium
CCGCCGCACAACACCGCGCACAGCGCGATCATCAATAGCTCCGACAGATCGTGCCGAACCGCATTGCCCGACCGCGGATCTTCGACCCCACCAAAGCAGTCCCGAAATCGCTCCATCCCGTCCCTCGCGTGCGCCTGTCTGTGCGTCGCGAAGAATCTTGTTCGTCATCCAGCACAACCCCAATTCCGTCTGCGATTCCCCTGTCACTCGGGCCTGTTCGGTGGAGAACATCCAGCGGATATTGGCGCCGCTTTCGGTTCAGCGGCGCTCCCAGGCCCGCACCTCGGTTTCGAGCAGGTCGCGACTATCGATCCGGCGGTCGAGACACTGTCGGCGCATCACGCCGATCTCGAACTCGGCCATGTCGAGCCAACTGGCATGCTTGGGCGTGTAGTGGAACTCCAGGCGTCGCAAGATCCGACGCGCTTCGGCGGCGGCGAAGGTCTGATAGATAGACGAGGCCGTGTGGGTCGACAGGTTATCCATCACGATGCGGACCTTGTCGGCGTTGGGATAGTCCAGATCGACCAGGTCGCGCATGCAGACGGCGAAATCCTCATTGGCGCGCCGATCGGTGGCCTTGACCTTGCGCCACGACCGGTGGGCGTCAACCATGACAAAGAGGTTGGCCGTGCCATTGCGCTTGTACTCGGAGTCTTAGCGGTATCGCTTTCCGGGTTTCTGCATGATGGGCACGCGCACCTCGCCGATGAGCTGGATCGGACTTTCGTCGAAGCAGACCACCGGTCGCCTGGGGTGATCCGGCTCGGCGTAGAGATCGAGGAGATTCTCCATGCGGGCTACGTATTCGCCATCGATCTTGGCGATGCACCACATCTTCTGTTGCCAGAGCATCAGATCGTTGTCGTCCAACCGGCGGCGGATGGTCTCGCGCGAGACACTCGGGTGCTCGATCACTTCGACCAGGGCGTTGGCCAGAAGCTTCAATGTCCATCGGGCGCATCCCCGCGGTGGATCAGAACAGGCCGGCGCCACCAGTTGCGCCTCCTGCTTGCCGCTCAGCTTGCGGTCAGCCCCCGGGCGCGGCTCTTCACTGAGGGCGGCCTCCAGGCTGATCTCCACAAAGCGCTTCTTGGTGCGGTAGATAGTCGAACCGCTGGTCTGCACGGCCCCGGCGATGGCCTCGTCGCTGACGCCGGCGTCGGCGGCCAACAGGATCTGCATCCGCTTGAGCCGCCGCACGGGCTGCTTGCCTCGGCTCACCAAAACTCCGAGCTGGTCTCGTTCGGCTTGGCTGAGGTCGACCCGATACCGTACGTTCATTCCCAACGCGCGTTCTAGTGAAAGAGCCTTGGATGAATCCACAATGAATCAAATGCTTGACGGAAAGGCGCCGCCGACGCCGACACGGTTCACCGCCAAGCAGGGCCAGTACCTCGCCTTCATATGGGCCTATGCGCAGATCAATCGCCGCGCTCCAGCCTAGGCAGACTTCCAGCGCTACTTCAGAGTCACAGCCCGCTCAGTCCACCAGATGCTCAAGACACTCGACCAAATGGGCTTGATCGACAAGCAGCCCGGTGTCGCTCGAAGCATCCAGTTGCTCGTCCCGCCCCTGGAACTACCCATCCTAGGCCTAGACCAGCCTGTCACAATCACCGCAACGGGACACTAGTATTTGTCACGCACCGGTGTAGCGCTGCTCAGGTCAAAAGTTTGGCCCCGACCAGCAGCAGCACTCCCGCCAATATCGGCCGCAGGACCCCATCGGGTGCACGCGCACCCAGCAAGCTGCCGCCAATTATGCCAGGGATCGAGCCGACCAGAAGTGAGACCAATAACATCCAGTCGACGGATCCCATCATCCAGTGGCCAAGACCCGCCAGGAGCGTCAATGGTACGGCGTGGGCGATATCAGAGCCAACCAACTGCGCGACATCCCTCTTGGGATAGAGGATCAGCAGAACTGTCATGCCGATGGCGCCGGCTCCGACAGAGGTCAGCGATACAAGCACCCCAAGCACGACTCCAAGCACGACGGTCAATATGGTGATCTGACCGGGCTCTAGCTCCGTCGACCGTGCAGCGAAGAAAGCCACAATTGTTTTGCGAAACAGGATCGCGATGGCCGTGGCGAGGAGCGCCCACCCCAACACAATCGTAATTACGCTGTGGCTGGCGTCGGCATGCTTACCCTGCTGCGAAAGGAACCAGAGCGTTAATGCCGTTGCAGGCACACTCCCCAGCGCCAATCGCCCTACGATACCCCATTGAACAGTTCCCTTCGACCCATGGACTCCAGTCCCGACAGTCTTGGTGGCGGACGCATAGAGAAGATCAGTTCCAACGGCTGTTGCCGGGTGAATGTGGAAAAGTAACACAAGGAGCGGCGTCATCAACGATCCACCGCCCACCCCGGTCAGACCGACCAGGACACCGACTGCTAGCCCGGAAAGTGAGTATAGAAGATTGATGTGGTGAATGAAGTCCATTGGGGCCCCGTACTTGTTTACCTTCAAGCCACGCAAAGCGCATGACCGCAGAAGTATCGTAGGAGCCTCGCCCCTAGGAACCCATGAAGTTTTTCCATCGTTGAATGATAGGGCGTCTATCAATAAATAATCTAACGAATAACGTTAGTTTTTCTTGCAATTCGCCAGGCCGAAGGCGCGCGCAAGCTGAGGCACAGGCCGATTTTGGAATCCGCGACGTAACACCGATCGAGACTGGCCGATCAGAATTTACTGGAGGCTCCCATTGCCAGCGCCAAGCAAAGTCTACCTATCGATAGCTTTGCTATGAACCGTGATTAGAAATGGCAGCAGAACGCTGTCTTTCGCTGACCCGCAAAAACTCTCTAGATTGCACGCCCCTATCGCGAGGCCGCGCCTCCAGAAAATGGCAAGCGACAACATGATCTCACAATCGGCCGCATCGCCGACAAATAGCGACGGGCCACTGTCGCGACAAACGCGATCAAAACAATGACCGGAAAGCCAAGAGTGGCAGTTGTAGGAGCGGGCTTTAGCGGCGCGCTGACCGCCCTGCGCCTACTACTCCCACCCGAAGGACCCGACGTTACCCTGATCGAGCGCGGACCGCGTTTTGGCCGCGGCGGCGCATTCGCCAGCAGCAACCCGCGCCACCTGCTGAACGTGCGCGCAACCAACATGTCTGCATTTGTGGAGCAGCCATCGCACTTCATCGAATGGCTGGGCGATATAGGCGGTTCACCACCCGACCAAGTGTTCGTCACCCGTGACCGGTACGGTCAGTATCTCCAATCACTGTTGCGTCGCGCCACCACCGAAGGACGCGCTGCGCGACGCCTAGCGCTTGAACATGACGAGGTCCGATCTATTCGTCGAGAAGGGGCCGGTTGGCGCTTGAGTCTCGCGATGGGCAGGACACTCCACGCAGACGCCGTCGTACTGGCCCTGGGTAATCTGCCGCCACTTGCGCCCCAGGGATTGGACTCAGCATTGCTTGGCACTACGCGTTACGCACCCGACCCCTGGGCATGGGATCCGGCGACGCTTCCCGAAAGCGGAGATGTCTTGCTGCTTGGCACCGGCTTGACCGCTGTCGACACGGCTCTCAGCGTTAACGGACGCCGTCCCGACGCCAGGATTCTGTCGCTATCGCGTCATGGGCTTTTGCCTCGCCCGCACGCCGCGATTGCCGCGCGCGATACGCTGTCCACATCGCCAAAGGGTACGCCAACGGAGGTACTGGTGGAACTTCGCCAGCGCGCGGCGCGGGACTGGCGCGGTGCAATCGATGGCCTTCGCCCATACGTCCAAAGCCTCTGGCGTTCATGGAGCCCCCGCGAAAAGGAGCGTTTCCTACGTCACCTACGCCCGTGGTGGGACGCGCATCGCCATCGTCTGGCGCCAGAAGTCGCCGAGCGAATCGCAAGCATGCGAGAGGATGGCATATTTGACGCAACCGCCGGACGCCTGGTTTCCCTCAAACCTGTCGCCGAGGGGGTTGAAGCGATTTGGACGCCAAAGGCTTCGCGAGAGCACGTAGTCGAACACTTCGCTTTGGTAATCAATTGCGTTGGTCCTCGCGACGACCTTACCAACGCGACCGACCCGCTGATTGCTGATCTGTTAAAAAGCGGGGAAATCCGACCGGACTTTTGCCGACTGGGCCTGGATGTCGACTCCCGGTCACGTGTCATCGGCGCCGATGGCGTGTCCAGCGATACACTGTTCGCTGTCGGCCCGATTACAAGGGGTCAATTCTATGAAATAACTTCGGTTCCGGACATTCGCATTCAGGCGGCCGACTGCGCGGGAACTCTCATCAACGCGCTCGAAATTCATCTTAAGCAAGCACCTCAAGGACCAACCGGCGCCGAAAAATTATTGAACGACCTCAATGCATTCCTGAAGGAATCGATGGAGGAACTTGATGTGGAACTGGGCGAGCTAAAATTCACCCGCAGAGTACGCAATGCTTGGGAAATGCGCGGACGCCGAAAGGCGTTTGACGAGATAGCACTATGGCTTGAGGGACGCCGCGAAACTGAATCGGGCAAGCGCTAACGGTGAATGCCGCATTGGCTGGCGATGACGCCTCATGCGCGCAACACAACCAGCGGAAATTCCCAGGCTTGTTTTTTCATTCGCCCAAAATGACGAAAGCCCCAGGCCATATTCAGCCCGGGGCCAACGTTCTTCAAGAGTCATGGGTCGGTGGATGCATTCTACGAGCGCCGCATCCGCTTCGGCTTTTTCGGATCAAGACTTCATAATTCGAATTCCGATAGACATCGTCAGGCTGGAAAAATCACCGACCGCTGGACTCAATCTTCTTTGGCGGCATCTTCTTTGGCAGCATCTTCTTTGCCAGCAGACTTACCATGTGGCGGCAGGCCCGCTTCAGCGGCCAACTCATTGTACCGTTCCGTCAGACGCTTACGCTCGGCGTTCAGATCCTTCGACTTTTCGCGGACGACCTTCATATCAACGCGAATCTTGCGCAGCTCACGCTTCCTTTGAGCAGCCTTTTTGTCTTCCGGGCTCTTTGTGGATGTGGTGTTTTCGTCGGTCATTGTGAAATCCTTGTGGAGGGCGGAGGCGTCTTTATCGGCGGCCACCGATCCGAGTCAATCGGTGGAGGATAGGTACGGAAAGATTCGCGTGTACGGGGCGAAATGGTGTGCAATCCTGACGAGCCCTTAGTTCTCATAAGTATTGTTGCAACAGGCACACCCTTTTCGGAACGCCTCATGAATTCAATGCCGAGGCACCAAATGAAGGGAGTCAGACCATGTAAGACCATTGTAGTCACCTATCTGCTTAGCGTCATACGGCGCGTTTAGCGCGCGACGCACGGACACCGCGGCGGCGCCCGCCAAATCAGTCGTCCCGTATTGACGAACGATCTTCCCCCCATGGTCAACGGCAATAACCCTATGATTGAACTGATCGCTTATAAGCGTCTCACCGTTCGCGAGACGGACCGCCCGGGAGGGCAGCGGTGACGGATTGCCACCAACTTGCGTGTTGGTCACGTATGACCAGACCACCTGATCGTACGGACTGACCTCGAGCACACGAGCGTTGTTCGAGTCGGTAATCAACGTATTCCCATTCGCCAACCTGCTTGCAAAGGCCGCCGCGCTAATTGTCCCTCCAGCAGTAAAACTGGCAACAATCTTGGTAACTGCTCACCCCGTCAGGCGGCTGCTGGTGCGAGCGGTGGGCTGATGACCTCGCTGATAGCCTGAAGGGCGGATTTTCCGCGGAGTCTGCCGGTGGCGATGACGGAGACTGCGGCGGCGT
>JANXTX010000118.1 GCA_025352165.1 Caulobacteraceae bacterium
CGTCTGGCATGGGAAACCTCGTTGGGGCGTGGGCCGGGACAGAGGTTTGCAAATTGGATGTTGATTGCATTTTGTCAATACCCACGAGGCGATACCATCGACATCATGCCGCCGAAACTCCGAAATCTCCGGATCAGGCCGCCATTCTCACATGGCGTTGCGGCGTTGTCCGGGGCTATTGCGTGAACAATTCCCGCGCGGTCGCGGGCGAAGCCGAGGCGCGGGACCGATCTGAAATGGACTTTCCTGGCTGAATACGAATCCTGCCGTCGCATTTCTTATCGGATGCGGGGACACTGGTGGAGTGCGCCCCTGGATTGAAACATGGAAATTGGGGACGTTATCGAAGGCGCCACGGTGGCGCTGCGGCGATCTGAAATCAATTGATATATCGGAGCAGCTCAAAACAGCTCACCCGTTGGTGAATTCCCGGGTCGTCAGCCGGCGCGGGCCGCCGCGTATGGCCAACGCCCGTCCAGGCTGTTCGATCAGGCGACAGGTCAGCCAGGACGTGGCGAGCACCAGGACAAGACAAACCACCCCGGCAAGGTCCATGGCGAACGGGCCGCCCAGCACGAGCCGCTCACCCCACGCGTCACGCGTCAGCGCGGCATGGCCGGTATGCTCGGCGAGCGAGGTGATCGCGTTGGTCAGGATGACTGTCCATAGCGGGTGGGTGAGGTAGATCGAATAGGACCAGGCCCCGGCCGCCTGAGGCGCGGGGCGGTTCAGCAAAACCGACACCGGCCCCGCCTCGAAGGCGAAGATGAGGATAACCACCGCTGACAGGCCGATCATCGCCATTGGCGGGATGTGGTCGGCGAACAGGAAGCTGGCGATCATGATGGCTACCGCCGGCCATTCGGTCCATCCCGGAGGACGCCAGTCGCCCCGGGCGATGCGCTTGAACAGTTCAAACAGCAAGGCGCCGACGAAGAAGCCGAAGATGTAGTGCGCCGCTATGAACAGGGCCTCGGCGGGGGTCGAGGCTGTTCCCTCCGGCTCGGGTAAAATCACCAGCAATGTAGTCAGGCCCGCGACGTAGAAGACGAACACGATCGAGGCGCGCGCGCGGAACAGCCAAAGCGTCAGTCCGAACAGCAGACCGGCCCATAATTCCAGGCTGATGCTCCAGGAGGGGAAGTTCCATGACAGCTGGTTGAGGGTGAAGCCCTGGGTGAGGGTCAGGCACTGCGCCAGGGCGGCGAGGCTGTAGCCGCCGGTGAAAGGATCGACGTCGTCCCGCAGCCCGCCATAGCCGACCAGGGCAACCAGCACGACCAGGGTGACCAGATGCAGGGGATAGAGTCGGGCCAGACGGCGGACTGCGTAACGGCCGAGTGCGTGGGCGTCCGTCAGGCGCCCGGCAAATCCCGCCATCAGCACAACGCCGCTGAGGACGAAGAAGAAGTCCACCGCGGCCCAGCCGTGGCGGGTGAGTGCGTAGAGGTGGCCGCCGGCGTGAAGATGGAACAGCGCCACCATCATCGCCAATATGCCCCGCCAGCCATCGAGGGCCGTGAACCGTCGCCGCGGCGCGCGGGGAACGGTGTCGGTGATGCTGGTTGGCGGGTGTGCGGCGAGCGGCAAGTCGGGAGAGTCTCCTAGGACGATCCGCCGGGATTTGTGCTCGGCGCATTGACATTGGTGTCCAGGAATGGACCGGGGGCGTCTCGCCCCCGTCTTTGTCACCTTGATTTAGCGGCGACAAGAAAGGGCGGGGGCGGGACGCCCCCGGTCCAGGTTGGAGGCTTAATCAGCCTCTACATGCGACGCCTCGGCCGTCGGGGCGTAGCGGGGGGTGACGACGCGGCCCAGGATCGGGCTGATCCAGCGTTCGAAGTCGTCGATGAACTCATAGACCACCGGCACCAGGATAAGCGACAGCACCGTCGAGGTGATCAGGCCGCCGATCACGGCGACGGCCATCGGCTGGCGGAACTCGGAGCCTTTGCCGAGCGTCAGGGCGGTCGGCAACATGCCGGCCATCATCGCCAGAGTGGTCATGACGATCGGGCGGGCCCGCTCGCGGCAGGCCTCGATCAGGGCGCTTCGCTGGGACATTCCCTCCCGCTCGCGCTCGATGGCGTATTCGACCAGCAGGATGGAGTTCTTTGCCGCCAGGCCCATCAGCATCAGAAAGCCGATCAACGAGGGTATCGACAGCGAAAGATCCGCCACCAGCAGCGCCGCCAAGGCGCCGCCGATCGCCGTGGGCAATGCCGAGAGGATGATCAACGGCTTGAAGAAGCTGCGGAACAACAGGACCATCACCGAATAGACGAGGCCGATGGCCGAGAAGATTGCGATTACAAAGCCGATGAACAGCTGCGCATAGGCCTGCTCCTGGCCCTTCGACGCCCGCCCTACGCCGGCCGGCAGATTCTGCATGATCGGCAGTTTGTTGACCTTGGCCTGCGCGTCGCCGATCTGCAGGCCTCCGGTCGTGTCGGCGATGGTGGTGATCTCACGTTCACGGTTGATGCGGTCGATCTGGCCGGCGCCGGCCTGGAAATAGACTTCAGCCACCTCGCCCAAAGTCGTCGCACCACCGGAGGCGGTCGGGAGACGCAGGTTGCGGATCACCGACAGGTTGGTGCGATCGGATTCCGGCAGCCTGACACGGATCGGAATTCGCCGCTCACCTTCGTCGAGCTTAGAGACATTGGCGTCGATGTCGCCGACAGTGGCGACGCGCGCGGCGCTGGCGATCGCGGTCGACGAAACCCCCAGGCGCGCGGCCTCGTCCGGCTTGGGCCGGACGACCAGTTCGGCGCCGCTGGGCGGGGTAGCCGGTCTTGGATCGGCGAGACCGGGCACGTTGCGAATCTCGCGCTGCAGCTCCAGCGCCGCCGCCTCGAGCCCCTCGCCGGTCTCGCTGGTAAGGATCACCTGGACGTCGGCGGCGCCGAAGGCGGAGGTGTCAAACGAAAGCCGCGCATCGGGAATCTGCCGCAGGAGCGGCCGCAACCGCTCACGGATGTTGGCGACCTTGTCGTCGCGGTCAGGCTTCAGCACCGCCACGACCGCACCCTGCCCGACACCAGAGCTGGCGCTGAACGAGCCGGGTCCCGAGGAGACGCTGCCGCCGCCTACCTGCGCGAACACGTGCTCGGTTTCCGGTTGTCGGGCAAGCAGATCATCGACCTTGGCGACGACCTTCCGCATATCCTCCAGTGTCGCGCCGGGGGGCCCCTCGATATTCACGTAGTAGTAGTTCGGGTTGCCCTCGGGCTGCACACCCTTTTTCAAGGGTATGAACAGCGACATGGAAATCACGAAAATGGTCAGGCCGATGGATACAGAGACCCACCGGTGATCCAGTGCCCAGCCAAGGGTTCCGGTATAGAACCTGGGTAGCGGCGGGCGTTCGTGCGCGGGCTTCGGCTTGAGAAAATAGGCCGCCATCAATGGTGTGAGCAGTCGCGCGACCACCAATGAGAACAGCACCGCGACCGAAACGGTGATGCCGAACTCTCGGAAAAACTGCCCCGGTATACCGGGCATCAGCCCCACCGGCAGGAACACCGCGACAATGGCGAAGGTGGTGGCGACGACGGCCAGGCCGATCTGATCGGCGCCCTCCACGGCGGCGTCATAGGGGCGCATGCCGACGAAGACCCGTTTTTCGATGTTCTCGATCTCGACGATCGCATCGTCGACGAGGATGCCGATGACCAGGGTCAGGCCAAGCAGGGTGACGGTGTTCAGGGTGAAGCCGACCGCGCCCATGAAGGCAAAGGTCGGGATCAGCGAGGCCGGCATGGCCATCGCGGTCACCGCCGTCGCCCGCCAGTCCCTCAGGAACAGCCAGACGACCAGCGCCGCCAGCACCATGCCCTCGATCAGGGTGTGCAGCGTCGCCGAAAAATTCGAGCGGGTATGATCGACCTGCGAGACGATCTTGTGAATCGTCAGGCCGGGATGTTCCTTCCGCAGGCTGGCGACCGTCGCGTCGACGCCGTCCTCGGTGCTGACCTCGCTGGAGTCGCGGGTCTTGCTGACCTCGAATCCGACCACCGGCCGGCCGTCGAGAAGCGCGAATGTCCGCACCTCGGCCGCCCCATCACCGACATCGGCAACGTCTGAAAGTCGCACGAAGCCGCCGTTGGCCGTAGGGATGGAGATGTTGCGGATCTGGTCGACATTGACCGCGGCGCCGAGAACCCGAACCGTCTGCTCGCGTCCACCGATCACCGCCCGCCCACCGGGCACATCGACGTTGGCCAGCGCCAGGGCGTCATTGACCTGCGCCGCCGTGACAGCGTGCGCGGCAAGACGGTCGGGGTCGATCAGGACGTTGATTTCCCGGTCGACACCGCCGAGCCTGTCGATACGCGCCACGCCAGGGCTGGCCTGGATGCGCCGGGAAATCGTGTTGTCGATCAGCCAGGAAAGTTCGGTTTCAGACACACCAGGATCCGAGACCGCGTAGGTGACGATCGGCTGATCATCGATTTCCAGACGCTGGGTGATCGGCGGATCGATATCCCGCGGAAGGTTGTTGCGGATCGCCTCGACCTTCGAACGAACATCGTCCGTCGCCTTCTGCAGGTCCTGGCCCAGCTGGAACTGGATCATGGTGGTGGATGAGCCCTGCGTCACCGTCGAGGCGATCGAGTCGACGTTGGACAGTCCGGCCAGCGCGTTCTCCACCGGTCGGGTTATCTGGCTTTCCATTTCGGCCGGCGCCGCGCCGCTGCGCGTCACCGTAACCATGACAGCCGGGAAATTGATGTTCGGAAAATTCTTGATCGGCAATCCGGCGTAGGCAATCAGGCCCGCGAGCACGGCTGCGATGAACAGCACCGCGACCGGGGTCGGGTTGCGGATCGCCCAGGCGGAAACCGCGAAGCGGCCGCGCTCACTCATGATGCGGGTTCCGGACGGACGTAGTCGCCAGGCACAAACATCGCGGCCGCCTTGGCGACAACACGTGATCCCGAAGGCGGACCGGTCAGCAACTCGACGTAGCCGCCACCGCGCTCGCCCGTCGTCACGGCTACGCGCTGCAGACGATCGTCTGATCCGATGACCATTACCGAAGCGCCATTGGCGTCATAGCGGACGGCCGTTTCCGGAACGGCCAGCGCCGAGCGGGTTTCTCCCTGGAAGGTTGCCTGAGCAAAGCCGCCGGCGCGAATATCCGGGCGAACCGGCAGGGTGATCCGCACCTTGCCGAGCCTGGTGTTCGGATCGATCGCCGGACTGACGAGGCGGACGATGCCCTGGACTTCGACACTGCCGCCGATTGTCACCTTGGCAAGCGCGCCAGGATGCAGCTTACCCAGCGCGTCCAGGCCAACATCGGCCGCAAGTTCGACCTGGCTGTTCTCGGCAAGACGATAGAACGGGTTGGTCCCCGCGCCGCTCAGATCGCCTAGGTTCACATTCCGCTCGATCACCAGTCCGGCGCGCGGCGCGCGAACGATCATCAGGCTTTCGCGCGTTCTCAGATCCTGCGCCGCCGCGGCCTGGGCGTTGGCCTGGGCCCGCGCCGACCGCGCCGCGAAACGCCGCGTGTCGATCTGTTCCTGTGAAAGCAGACCTTCACTGTCGAGGCCCTTGACCCTGGCGGCCTGGGTTTCCGCCTGATCAGCAAGTACGGCCTGCTGCTCGGCCAGGGCAGTCTGCTGGGCGAGTTGCGCGCGCAGCAGCGTGTCATCAAGTTGGACGAGCGGCTGACCCGCACTCACGTGATCACCGACGTCGACAAGGACCTTGGCGACGCGATAGCCGGTGACCTGCGGATAGATCGATACCTGCTCACGCGGGACCAGCGCGCCCGAGGCGATCAGACCGCCCTCGATCTGTCGCGGCGCGATAGATACGACCGAGACCGTGCGTGCCTGATCGCGGGGCGATTCAATGGCCTTCTTCTTTTCACAGCCGGCCAGCGACGAGGCCAGGCCAAGCGCCAGGGTGGCGACCAACAGGGATTTCAGCGGGGTCATGGGGCAAGATCTCATTGCGGCTTGGCGCCCGACGCCGCGTAGGCCCATCCGCCGCCGAGCGCCTTATAGGTCTGAACCGCGCGCCGCAACGCCTGCACGCGTTCACCGGTGAGGGCGGACCGGGTGGCCCGCCAGGATTGTTCCGCGCTCAGCGCGCTCGTCAGATCGTCGAGGCCCATCGCGTAGCGTTTTTGTGCGGCGTCGAACGCGCGTCGACTTCTGACCTCGCCATCCTCGAGCACACTCACCGCCCGTTCGCCCGCTCCCAGATTGACCAACGCATTCTCAGCTTCGCCATAGGCTGTCTGAACCGTCTTTTCGTAGGCGATGACCGCCTGCTCGGTGCGCGCGTCCTCGGCCTTCGCATCATACAGCAGGTGAGGAATATCCAGAGCGGGCACGCTGACGCCGGCGCCCAGCGACCAGAAACCCAGGCTCGTCGTCTGCTGGGACGGCTTCAATGTCGCCGGAGGAATGAAGGATACTCCCGGCGAAGTCGTGCTCGAACCACCAAGTCCAGGCAACAGGGTGAAGGTCGGGAAGATCGCCAGATGTCGAAGCTTACCGGTTCCGGCCTGGGCGCGAAGATGGGCATCCGCTTCCCGAACATCTGGCCTGCGGGCCAGCAGGTCGCCGGGAATGGCCGACGGCGGCATGGGCGCATCCGGCGCCTGGGCATCCACCGGCAATGTCGTCGTCGGATCGATACCGCGTCCAACGAGAATCAGCAGCTGACGCTGGGCCGCATGAAGCTGCGCCCGCAGGTCCTCGACCTGCGCGGTGGCCTGAGCCATTTCGCCGGCCAACCGATCGGCATCCGCCGCGGCGCCGAGGCCGAGGGCCGCCTTGCGCTGAGCGATGGACTGCAGTGACTGCTGGATACGCAACGTCTCACGCGCATCACCCAGCTGAATGGCAAAGCCCTCGGCCTGGAAATAGTTGTCGGCCACGCTGGCCGCGAGGCTGGCTCTCGAGCCTTCTATATTGAAGCGGGCCTGCGCCTGATCCGCGTTGGCGATCCGCCGCGCCTCGCGAAGGCGCCCGAAAAGGTCAAGCTCCCACGAGACATCGAAATTGCCGCTGGCCGTGTCGGTCACCCCGCCGACAGGGAACAGAGACGAAGAAGCTCCACCGATATTGTAGGAGTGCTGCCGGCTGGCGTTTCCCTTGATCTCTCCGGAGGGGAGCGTCTGGGCGGTCAGGCTGTCGCGCGTGGCCTTGGCCTCGAGAACCCGTGCGGCCGCGGTTCGGGCATCCGGCGCATTCTTCGCCGCGTCGTCTTCGAGAGCATTCAGCTCGGCATCGTTGAACAACAGCCACCAGCGGTCGAGCTGGGCCGTGGTAAGGGCATCGCCACCAGCGGGCGCCTCATAGGCCGCCGGGAGCCGCAAATCGGGCGCGCGATGTTCCGGGCCGGTGCACGCGCACAGGCCGGCAAGCGCGACGATGATCGCCAGGCGTCTTGTCACCGCTCCGAAATACCCCCGGAATATGCCCTTCCATTTTCGGTTGAGGGCTGCCACTGCAAACTTAACGACGGTTACATAGGGATGTTTCGCGAGGATTTCAGCCACTCAGCGAGGAACAATCTGGTTTTTTGGCGTATGGTGCGTCCCACAAGCAACGCTCATGGTGAAGGGACCCGATGACGGGCACAATTCGGGCGGGAATTGGCGGCTGGACGTTCGAGCCGTGGCGCGGACCATTCTATCCTCAAGGGACAAGGCAGGCGGGGGAGTTGGCCTATGCCAGCCGCAAGCTGGCCACCATCGAGATCAATGGCACCTACTATTCCTCTCAAAAGCCGGAGACGTTCGCCAAATGGGCGTCCGAGATACCTGACGGCTTCATCTTTTCGCTGAAGGCGTCGAGGTTCTGCACAAACCGCAAGGTGCTCGCCGACGCCGGCGAATCGATCGAGCGATTTTTTGCCCAGGGTGTGTCCGAGCTGGGTGACCGGCTTGGCCCGATACTCTGGCAATTCATGCCCACGAAAGCCTTCAACGCACCCGACATGTCCGCCTTCCTGCGGCTGCTGCCCGACGAACTGGCCGGCAGACCGCTCAGGCACTGCCTTGAAGTTCGCCATCCAAGTTTTGCCGATGCGGCCTTCGTCGAGCTTTGCCGCGAGCGACGCGTGGCCATCTGTCTCGCGGACCACCCAACCTATCCCATGATCGCCGACGTCACCGCGGACTTCGTCTACGCGCGCCTGATGCGCGGCGCCGACGACAACGACGCCTGCTACCCGGAGTCCGATCTCGACATCTGGACGAAAAGGCTGGTCGAACTCGCGGGCGGCGGCGCTCCGGCGGACCTGCCGCTGCTGACCTCGAATGCCGGGGAGCGGCAAGGCGACCGCGACGTGTTCGCCTACTTCATCAGCGCCGGAAAGGTCAGGGCGCCCGCCGGGGCAATCGCACTGACGGCAAGGCTTTAGAGGGTAGCCAGGTGAAGTCCTCACGCAGATGATACAGATGTAGGCGGATGAACGCTGATCGATCCGCGCCGGCGGCGATCATACAGCCTCAACTGGCAAACGGTCCCCAGCATTCTCGATCTGCGTAACGCCCCCCTTTGAGGTTGACCCTTTAGTCGGGGATTTCACGGCTGGGCTGAAGCTTCCTTCCCGGCTTCCGGCTCGCCCGAACCATTGTGGAATTTAACCACAGAGCCACGGAGGACACAGAGGACCACAGAGAAGAAAGAGCTCAAATGCGCTTCGCGCGCAGAGCAAGAGATCCTGGGCGCAGCCCTAGATGACTCTTCTCCGTGCCTCCCTCTTCCTCCTCTTGCTCCGTGGTTGAATCCCGACCCGATCTGACGCCGCGGACCAAGCTGGAAGGGAATATTGACTCAGGTCAGCGATGACTTGGCCTTGACCTTCGCGGCGTAAGCGCCATCCATTGGGTCAAATCCTGGAGGAGGAAGCCCCATGAATCTCGATGACATGATGTTCAAGCCCGGCCTGATGAAGGGCGAGCGGATTCTGATAACCGGCGGCGGCACCGGTTTGGGCAAGGTGATGGCGGAAGGCTGCCTGATGCTCGGGGCCGAAGTCTATATCTGCGGCCGGCGCGGCGGGGTTCTTGAAGAGACCGCAGGCGAACTGCGCGCCGCGCATGGCGGCAAGATCACGCCGATGCCGTGCGACATTCGCGTCCCCGAAGCCATTCACGACATGATGGACCACATCTGGGCCGACGGCGGGGCGCTGACGGGCCTGATCAACAATGCCGCCGGCAACTTCATCAGCCGCACCGAGGACCTCAGCCCGCGCGCCTTCGACGCCATCGCCAACATCGTCTTCCGCGGCTCGTTCTTCGTCACGCTGGATGCCGGCAAGCGCTGGATCGCGGAAGGCAAAAAGGCGTCGGTGATCTCGATCCTGACCACCTGGGTGTGGTCGGGCGGTCCGTTCACGGTGCCGTCGGCGATGTCCAAGGCCGGCCTCAACGTGATGACCCAGTCGCTGGCGGTCGAGTGGGGCGCCAAGGGTATCCGCTTCAACGCCATCGCACCGGGGCCATTCCCGACCGAAGGCGCCTGGGCGCGCCTCAGCCCGGGACAAAGCTCCGAGACCAGCCAGACGGTGAACAGCATTCCGATCAACCGGGTCGGACACATGCCTGAACTGGCCAATCTGGCCGTCTATCTGCTGCACCCGATGTCGGAATATGTGAACGGCCAGACCATCGCCATCGACGGCGGCGCGTGGAACGCCGGCGGCGGTTCATTTGGCAGCCTGGCCAACTGGACGGACGAGCAATGGACGGAGGCGCGCGCGCTGATCCAGGGCGCCAACGCCCAGGACAGGGCGAAACGGACGGTCTGATAAGCGAAACCCCGCCAAGCCGGTGGACTTCGCCCGCCCGATCGCCGATCTAGCACGGCTATCGTAGCGAGTGAATCCTTACCTGATGTCGCAAGTCGCCTATCTTACGCCCGGCAAACGCGAGCAGACCAAGCTCAACAACCGCCTGGCGATCCTCGACGCCGCGCGGGAGGTGTTCGGCGACATGGGTTTCGAGGCCGCGACGGTGCGCGACATCATCCGCCGCACCAGTCTGTCGGTCGGCGCCTTCTACAACTACTTCCGCTCCAAGGAGGAGGTGTACGAGGCGCTGGCGGACGATGGAGCCCGCCGGTTCCGGCCGATTCTGCATGCCCAGTCGGCCAAGGCGACGGACTTCGAATCCTATATCCGCGGCGCGGTGCGGGCCTATTTCGACTTCCTCGCCTCCGAAAACGAGGCGTGGATGCGTGCGCCGCGACCACCCGAGGCGATGCCCCAGACGCGCAATACACCCGAGATTCTCGCGGTGTTCGAGGAGGTTCGCGCGGTGCTCGGCAACGTCATTGAACGCGGCCTGGCGCCCAAGGTCGACCTCGACTTCCTCACTGCCAGCAGCATCGCCGTCGCGCGTGAGATCGGCGACCGCATGATGGCGCGGCGACCGGTGGATGTGGAAGCGGCCACCGAGTTCGTGGTTCGCCTGATCCTGGGCGGATTGCCGTCGCTGCCGCGCGTGGAGCCCTGAGTCTCCGGTGGCCGATCCCGCGGTTCAGAGATTTGTGCTGCGCGTGCTGCTCAGCCTGCCAAGCCCGATTCTGCGCGCCCTTTCAGGCGGGGGCGTCGTCCATGTCGGCGGCCGGACACTAGACCCCTGCTTCCAGTTCCTGGCCGCCCAGGGACGCGGCAGCCCACCCATGTCGGCATTTCCGCCGGATATAGCGCGCGCCGGCAGCGCCCAAAGCCTCTTGCCGGTGCAGGGCAAGCCCGAACCTGGAGTGGCCATCGAGTCGTTGATGGTTCCTGGCGGGGCAGGAGACATCCCGGCACGCGCCTATCAGCCGAAGGACCAGGACTCCTCCGCGCCGCTGATGGTATTCGCGCACTTCGGCGGCGGCGTGATCGGAGACCTGGATACCTGCGAAGCGTTCTGCACCATCCTGGCGAAGATCGCGCGCTGCCCGGTGTTGTCGGTGGATTACCGCCTGGCCCCGGAAGACAAGTTCCCCGCCGGGCTGGAGGACGTGCTCTCGGCCTACCGCTGGGCGCGGGACAATACCGCCCGATTTGGCGCGCCGCGGGGCTCAGTCGCCATCGGTGGTGACTCAATGGGGGGCAACTTCGCCGCGGTGGTCGCTCAGGAAATGAAGCGAACCGGCGAGGCCCAGCCCGCGCTGCAGCTGCTGATCTATCCCGCACTCGATGTCGCCAGCGACTCTCCATCGGTGAAGACCTACGGCGACGCTTTCCCGCTTTCCCGCGCCACAATGGAATGGTTCATGGGGCACTACATGGGTCCGGAGGATTCACCGACGAATCCGCGCCTGTCTCCATTGGTCTTCGATGACCTAGCCGGGCTCGCGCCCGCTGTCATCGCCACCGCCGGTTTCGATCCCCTGCTGGACCAGGGCGAGAGCTATGCCCGTCGACTGCGCGAGGCGGGCGTGGCGACCACCTACCGCTGCTACGATCACCTCGCGCACGCCTTCACCGCGTTCACCGGCGCGGTCCCATCGGCGGACGCCGCATGCCGGGAAATCGCCACGCTCGTTCGCGACGCCTTCGCAGCCGAGGCCCGCTAAGTCGTGCGCGCCCTCGTCGTAGAACGCCTGGAGCCGGAATACGGCGGCTGCGTATTGAAGGAAGTCGCGACGCCGACGCCAGGACCTGGCGAAGTGCGGGTGAGGGTGCGCGCCGCGGCGGTCAATTTCCCCGACCTGCTGATGACGCGCGGTGAATACCAGCACAAACCACCGCTGCCATTCACGCCCGGCCTTGAGCTGGCCGGAGACGTCGACGCGATCGGCGCGGGTGTCGAGGGATGGCGGGTTGGCGATGCGGTCGTCGGCGGCGCGAAGACCGGCGGATTCGCCGAGTTTTCAGTGATGGGTGCGCAGCAGTTGAAGCCCAAGCCGGCGCGGCTGAGCTATGCCGAGGCGGCCGGCGCCGGCGCGGCTTATCTGACGGCCTATGTCGCCCTGGTGCGCCGCGCGCAGGCGCGCCCTGGCGAGTGGGTCCTGGTGCACGGCGCCGCCGGCGGCGTCGGCCTGGCGTGCGTCGATCTGGCGAAACGACTGGGTTGCCGCGTCATCGCCGCGTCGGCATCCGATGCAAAGCTGGCGATCATTCAGGACGAGTACTCGCCGGACGCCGTGGTCAACGTCACCGGCGGCTTCCGTGAGGCGGTCAAGGCGATAACCGGCGGACGCGGCGCCGACATCATCTATGATCCCGTCGGCGGCGACATCTTCGACGAGAGCACGCGCTGCATCGCCTTCGACGGCCGTCTGCTGGTGGTCGGTTTCACGTCAGGGCGCATTCCTTCCATCAGCGTGAACATGCCGCTGATCAAAGGCTTCTCAGTGATGGGCGTAAGGGCCGGTGAATACGGCCGTCAGTTTCCCGAACGGGGAATGGAAAACCGCAACGCCATCTGGAATCTCGCCGAAAAGGGCGAGATCCGGCCGCGAGTCCACGTGGAATTGCCTCTTTCGGAGTGGCGCGCCGCGTTCGACCTGCTCGCGGATCGATCGGTGGTTGGCAAGGCCGTGATCCGGCCGGACATCTGATACGTCATAATATGTCGCAAGGCGGTCCAGCAATTCTAAATGGCTCTCCGACTGAAAAATCACCGACTTATCTGGGCTTCGATTTCTGGTGGTGGTTTTGAGTCGATGAGGGTTTTCATGAATGTCTTCCAGTCTGGGAAGACCAGATAGGCGGTGATGGTTCGGATGTGCTCGAACAATCGTCGTCGGGATCGTTTGGCCAGTCGGGCTTTGATCCAGAGCTCTTCGAGACAGTCGCAGACGGTGTGGAAGGCGAAGGCCAGGAGGTTCATGGCGACGAACATCACGGCGAGATGTTCCTTGCCGTGGCCGAAGTTGTGTTCGAGCTACAGTTTTAGTTATTGTTCTTGAGGACGTTGAAGCTCTCGTTCTCGATCTTCCAGCGGGCTCTGGCGCAGGTGGCGATCTCGTCGACGGTTCGCGGTGTGACCTGCAGGGAGGTGACGAAGGCGTTGGCGTAGGTCTGCTTTCCCTTGGCGTCGGTGACGGTCATGCCGATCCAGTTGGCGTGAAGAGCGTCCCGCCCCTCTCGCAGGGGCGCGCCATTGAACCAGCGGTATCTGATCGTCACATGCCTGGCTCCGTCCTTTCGACGGACCTGGAGTTCTTCGAGGCTCGCGCCGCTCATGAAGTCGTAGAGCGTCTTGTGGGAGTCGGGCTTGGCGGTGAACAGGAAGTCGCCGCCGCTTTCCAGCGCCGCCTCGGCGATCGGCTGGCAGGCGAACAGATCATCGCCCAGATAGATGGGCGCCAACGGGGTCATCCGCTTTGAATGCTTCGCCAACCAGCGCTTGGCGGCGTTGCGCTCGCAATCCTGCTTTTCGGCCCCGTCCTGCCTGACGATGAACTCCGGCATCAGGGGCACAACCATCGCGTGGCCCGGAGCGACGATGGTCGCCGCCAGCATGGAATGGTAGCTCTCGACGGCTCCGTTGGACCGTTTGCGCGTCTGGCAATGCGGGCAACCGAGCTTTTGCGAACAGAAGTATTCGGTGCCGTCCAGGGCGATCAGCGTGCGCCCGCCCAGGCGCTGGAACTCATCAAGGCCTCCATGCTCGCCCAGAACCCCGATCACCTGATCGAACACCGGCTGCAGATGCAAGGGATGCACCGGATCGAGCATCGCGCGGATGTGGTTGTCGGTGGGGATTTTCGCCATGCCGAACAGCGTCTGGCAATTGGACATCTTGCGGCCCTCTTCCAGAGAACGCTGGTGGGACAGAAACGACTCCGACTGCATGAAGAACAGCGAAAACGCCGACAGCCCGATATCGGCCATCGAATACACCCCCGCTTCCTTCCGCTTGTCCGGAAAGACCGCGCACGCAGACTTCAATCCGCCGAGAAGATCCTCAAGGTGACGCACCAACACCTTGAATCAGACCGCACACCGGCGCGAAACAATTTCTCCGCCAGCCTCAAGGCGTTCTGATCATTCGCCAGTCAACTGTGGCCGTTCAGACTCAAATCACCCCATCCAACCCGCAAACGCGACTCAGTCGCATTGAGAACCGCTG
>JANXTX010000131.1 GCA_025352165.1 Caulobacteraceae bacterium
AACAGCACCGACGAGCTCGCCAAGGCCATCGACGAATTCTGTGAGGCATGGCATGAAACCGCCCACCCCTTCATCTGGCGCAAGCGCGAGGTGCGCGGCAGCCAAATCAAAAATACCATCTCTAATTTATCGGAATAGACAGTAGGATCGATGGCGGCAGTCTTGTCGGGGGTAAGCGATCGTGGATCTGAGCAGCCAGTTTCGGTGACGCCATATCAATTGCTCAATTGGCGCGGCACAGCCCGGCCGTTCTGTAGATTTTCATTTGGGTAATTGATATGGCGTCACCGAAATACCCACGACCCCCGGCGCACTATCCGCTGGCCTGAGGGCAGCGTCGCCGGGCAATCAAGCCAACTGCGCCCTCGGGCCCAGCAGCGTGGGCAGCCTGGCCTCGTCGTGCGCTGACGGCGCGACCATCGAACCGGCGCGGGCCCCCAGGCCCGCCATGGCCGTGACCAGGGCCTGAACCGATGGCGCCGCGGGGGGGACGTCCGGCGGGGATGTGCTGGCCAGTGTGAGGAGCGTCACTTTGGTGCCGCCGGCGCCGTCGGTGCTGATTTTGAAGGTCGGGAGGCTGAAGGTCCCGGTCAGTTGCAGGGTCTCCACGGTCGTGGTCCCGTTCACGATCACCAACTGGTCCTGAGCGTTGATGCTCGCCCCGGTCGCCTTGGTCCCCACCACATCGATCGTGCCGCCGACCCCAAAGCCGGCGATGACGCCGGTGAAGAAGGCCTTGGGGTCGAGAACGATGGTGTCGTTAGCCCCAAAGCCGGTGATGGATCCGGAGAAGACGGCGTAGGGGTTCAGGGCGATGGTGTCGTAGGCCCCTCGGCAGGTTATGGCGCCGCCGAAGCTGGCGTAGAAGCCCAGCGAGAGGTTCGCTGGCGCGGCCTGCGTTCCGCCATTGAGGTTCGCTTTCAGGGTCGAGGCGAGCGAAGCATTCACCGTCAGCGTCGCGCCGCCGTCGATCTGCACCACGCCGGTCCCGGTCACCGAGCCATTGAAGATCAGCGGCCCTGCCTGCGCCTCGATCGTGCCCGTACTGGTGACGGAGATCGAACAGGCGATCTCGCTCTTTTCCGGCTGCGTCCCATTGAGGCACGAACCGACCAGCCGTCCATCGACTTCCATGAAGGAGGTCGACGATCCATGCTGCACGTCCAGGCCATAGCCGATTATCCAGGTCGCATTCTGTCCAACAATCAGGCTGGCCTTGCTCGCCGTTCCGCCGCCGACGCTGATCGCGCCGTTCTCAGAGACTGTACCGCCGGCGACGACCAAAGTGGCGCCGCCGCTCACGGCCAGCGAACCGACTCTCCCCCCGTTCGCGAGGGTCACCGATCCAGCGCCGGTGATCAGTCCCTGGAGCGAGGTCGCGCCCATGACGGAAAGCGCAACCCCATTGCCAAGCGCCAGGGTCGCCGCCGAGCCCTCACTGAACGCATCCGCGCCCGCTATGGACAGCGATCTGTTCAGGTATGTGGTCCCGCCGTCGAGCGAAAGGTTCGCCATTGTGCCGCTCCCGGCAATGGTCGTCACGCCACCGTCTACGTCCAGGGTCCCGTTTACGGCGATCTTCCCTGACATCTTCAGCGTTCCCGCGCTGACCAGTGTCACGCCCGCCGCGAGGGTGTCATTTCCGGCCAGCGTCCAGGTGGTGCCAGCGTCGAGCTGATACGCGCCAAAGCCGCTGAAGGTCATCGCCTCGCTCCCGGAAATCGTACCGGTCGCGCCCAGGCTTTTGATGGTCCCGCTCCCGCTCGCCAGTTCCAGCGTCCCGCCGCCACCCTGCACCGCGCCGACAAACTTCGAGCCGCCTTCGACAATCAGGCGATCTCGCGCAAACACGAATTCGAGCGCCACGCCCGATCCACCAGCGATCGTGCCGAAGTTGGTCACCGTGACGAAGGCGTGTCTTGCGTAGACGCCAATGCCGCTGCTTTGAATATAGGCCGTCGTGTTGGTCGCCGATCCGTTCGTCAGATAGGTCTGTGATTGCAGATTGACGCCATATTTAGAATCGTGAAGGATTTTACCATTGTTTACGATCGTCGCCCCGTACGACGATAACAGGCCATAGGTCCCTCCGCCGCCATCTATGATCCCGGTGTTGGTGACGCTCAGCATGTTATATTTGACGTCGAGGTTGATACCCCCCGCATGCGTTGATGATATCGTCTCGGTCTTAAAAGTCTGGGGTGTCCCGGGGCTCATCGTGATTGTCGAATAGGCGTATCCGGACTTGTGAGCGTGCACGGTGAAGACTTCGCCCGCGTAACGACTGCTCATCTGCAGTGTTACGATGGGCGTCGTCGTGCCGTTGTTCTGATAGACGACCACCAGCTGGTTGTTGGCGTTGATGCTCGCCGAGGTCGCGACGACGCCAAGCAGGTCGATGGTGTCGTTCGCCCCAAAGCCCTTGATGACGCCGGCGAACTCGGCGTTGGGGGTGATGTCGATCTCGTCGTACGCCCCCAGGCAGGTGATCGTACCGGCGAACGCGGTCTGGTTGTCCAGCGTAAAGGTCGAGATCTGACCGGCCGCGCCGGCTTTGAGGTTCACCGTCACGGTCGGTGCGACCGTACTGTTCACCTCCAGAAAGGCGCCGGCGTCGACCTGCAGCACGCCGGTCCCGGTCACGGCGCCGAACAGGTTCAGCGTCCCCGACTGCGCCTCGATCAGCCCCGTTACGACGATCGGGCTTTCGATCGAGGAGTGGGCGGAAAGACTAGACGTTAGGGTTCCCGCCACCGTGATGCCCGAGCCGGTCGATCCATGCAGAAAGTTCGAGTTGGTGAGGATCGTCCAGGTCGCGCCCGGCTGGATCAGCAGGCGCCCGGCGATGGACAGCGCGCCGCCGTTAACGTTGCCGGCGTCGATCAACTGGTCCGCACTGCCGATGGTCAGTTCGCTGACCGTGCCGTAACTCACCGTCACCGTGCCAGCGCCGTCGATCAGGCCGTGTAGTTTGGTCGTGCCCGACAGCACAAGCTGATCATTGGACCCCAAAATCAGGGTTCCCTCCACACCCTCGTAGAACATGCCATTGTTGGTCAGCGATTCATTGAGGCGCAGGGTTCCCGCGTCGATCCCCAGGTTCGCCACGGTCACCGCCGCGTTGCCGCCGATGGTCGCGGAGCCGCCGTAGATGTCCAGGGTCCCGGCTCCGCCGACGGCGCCGTACAGGGAAAGCGTCCCGGTGCTGATGATACGCGCATTGTCGGTGAGCGTGATTCCCACTCCCACGGTATTTGTCCCGACCAGGTTCCAGTAGCCTGCGTCGATCTGATAGGAGCCAAAACCGCTGAAGGTCATCGCCTCGGCCACGGAGATCGTTCCGGTCCCGCCCAGGCCGCTGATGGTTCCGAGCCCGCCGGTCAGTTCCAGCGTCCCGCCGCCGCCCTTCACCGCACCATTCAGAACGCTGCCGGGCTGCGCCACCAGAACGCCGCCAGGGCCAGTGACGTCAACCGAGTAGGTCCCGCCCGAAATCGTGCCGATATTGACGAGCGTTGCGCCACCGGCCAGGACGACGCCGGCAATGGCGCCGGCGCCGGCCGTAATCGTCCCCTGAGCGGCATTGGTGAGGGTGGCGTTACTCGCCAGATAGACGCCAGCGCCGCCGACGCCGCCGTGCGCGCCGCCCGCGCCTCCGGTGATCGTTCCCTGGGCGGTATTGGTTCCGCTGGCATGGCTCGCCAGATAGAGGCCCACACCGCCGGCGCCGCCGGTATTTGGCGCCCCCCCGCCGGCCCCACCTGTCCCGCCGAAGATTGTGCCCCTGTTTGTGACCGAGCCGTACCGCGAAATGCGGGCGCCGGTCCCGCCCGCGCCGCCCGATGCGTTGTAGGACGCGCCGTTCCCGCCGACGCCGCCGATGATCGTGCCGTTGTTGGTGAGCAACGCCACGCCCACTCCCGCACCACCGAGGCCGCCGGCCCCGCCGAGCCCCCCCATGATCAACCCGGAAGCGTAATTGGAGAGAGCGCCGTATGTTCCATTGATCGCCATTCCGCCGGCTGCCCCGGTCCCGCCGGCGCCGCCGGTGATCGTGCCGGCCGTGTTGGTGAGAGCGCCGCCGGCGGTCATGCTGCCCTTGACCAGGGCGCCGCCCGTCAGGCCGACCGCTGTCCCGCCCGCCTTGCCGGTCGCGCCGGCCGCGGCGGAGACGATTCCACCATTGGTGACGCTGCCACTATCATTGAGCGTCCCGGTAACCGTCAGGGTTCCGTGATTGGCCAGGGTCGACTTGGTCCCGGGGGTGTTGGTTCCGGTCAGTGTCCACGACCCGCCGCTCGCGACGGAATAGGAGCCAAAGCCGCTGAAACTTGTCCCCAGACCGGACAGGGTTCCTGTGCCAGACGCAAGTTGCAGCGACCCGCCGCCGCCCTGCACGGCGCCAATCAACGAGGAGCCGGCCTGCATGACCAGCACGTCGCTGGCGAATTTGAACTTCACGGCCGTCGCGCCGGAAATCGTGGCGAAATTCGTCACCGTCACCGCGGCGGAATTGATGTAGACGCCGACACCACTGCTTTGAATAAGCGCCTGGGTGAACAACGCCGACCCGTTTGTCAGGGCCCCGCCCGCATTTAGCTGAACGCCGGCTGCCGAACTGTTTATGATCGAGCCTCGATTGATGATTGTCGCGGCATTCGCGCAGAAAACACCCACGCTCCCTCCGGTGATTTCACCTGTAGGCGAAATGCTGAGGGTGTCGAAGGCCGATGAAAGAGTATATCCGCCGGATATTATTGTGTTGGTAATCGTATGAGTAACCATTTCGCGATTCTATACCCATTTTTTACTGTTTATTTAGCTAGAAACACCCCATTTGCATGAGACGCTCTATGCATTTCCCCGAATAGATCACGGTGGTGAGCGCTATGCAACAGTGGTATAGTGTCACACATCGGCTACATAGCGCCTCGGCCACAGTTCCAGATCGCCAGCATTTTCAACTTGGAGAAAGGCTCATTTCGGAAGCTGAGTTCGCACCAGGGGACCAGGAGGAAATCCGTCATGCGTGTGTTGCCGATCATTTCCGCCCTTGGCGTCCAGGCCGCGACCGCCGATGCCGCCAGCGTCACCATCGACCGCCAATCTCCGACAATCGTAGTGATCGATCAGATTCTGGGCGTGAATATGGCCAACTGGTTCGATCCAAATAAGGCGGAGATGGAATTTCGAATTTCGGTGAATTTCGGTGACTGAATTTCGGTGACGCCTTATCAATTGCGCAAATAGGCAACCGAGATGCGGCTGAATGTCCCGTTGAGCGACGCGGCGAAGTGATGTCCGATAGCCGCCGACCGTCCGCGCGTCCTGGAAGGCCAATAGGCTCAGGAGGAAATCCGCCATGCGTACCCTGCCGATCGTTTTCATGTTAGCGGCCCAGGCCGCCACGGCCGGTACGGCAAGCGTCACCGTCAACCGCCAGTCACCGTCGATCGCGGTTACCGATCAGATCCTGGGCATGAACATGGTCAACTGGTTCAATCCCACTCAGGCGGGGATGGCCTCCGCGCTGAGGGCGGGCGGCATCGCGGCGTTGCGCTGGCCCGGCGGATCGGCGTCCGACACATTTCACTGGCAGACCAACAGCGACTGCAACGGCGGCTATGTCGACGCCAACGCCAGTTTCGACAACTTCTTCGCGAATATCGCCCTGCCGCTGGGCGCCGACGTGGCGGTGACCGTCAACTATGGGTCCAATATGGCCTGCACGGGTGGCGGCGATCCGGCCGAAGCGGCGTCCTGGGTCGCCTATGCGCTGGCCCACGGCGACAAGGTCAGCCACTGGACAGTGGGCAATGAGAGCTACGGCACATGGGAATACGATCTGCACGCCGCGCCGTATGACGCGGCGACCTACGCCAATGCGGTCGCCGGCGGCTACTACCCGCAGATGAAGGCGGCCGATCCGACCGCGCTGGTCGGGGTCGTCGTCCAGCCAGGCTGGTCGCCGGCGTGGGACCCGATTGTCCTGTCGCAGGCCAGCTACGATTTCGTCGAATATCACTACTATCCCTACGGGACTGGATGGGAGAACGACAGCTATCTGGTCGGCGACGCATCGCAGGACTTCGCGGCGCAGATCGCGGCGGTAAAGGCGGATCTTTCCGCGGCGGGCCGCGCGGGCACGCCGATCTATGTGGGCGAACTGGGGTCGGTCTCCGGCGCCGCCGGCAAGCAGACCACATCGATCACCCAGGCGCTCTTCGCGGGACAGGCGCTGGGCGAGATGATGAACGCCGGCGTCGCGCGCGCCACCTGGTGGCTGGGCTTCGGCGGCTGCTCGGACGCCTCCAGCGGCAATTTCAGTTCCTCGCTCTATGGCTGGCAGACCTTTGGCGGCTACATGGCGTTTTCCGACGGGACGCCGGAATATGGCTGCTACAGCGCGCCCGTGACATCGCTGGGTACGCCGCTGCCCACCGCGCGGGCCTTCGCACTATTTTCAACTGTAGCGCGTGACGGGGAAAATGTGCTGCCTCTCACCAGCACCGGCAACGCGTCAGTGCGTGCTTATGCGGCGACCCATGGCGCCGGAACGGCCGTGGTGCTGTTCAATCTCAGCCAAGCCAAGACCCTGCCGGTCACGCTGATCATCAAGGGGATGGTAAGCGCCTCCGATGTCAGTGTGTCTACTTACAACAAGGCGATCTACGATCGTTCCAGAAACGGCGTGTGGGCGGGCCCCGTCACGACCGACTATGGCGCGCTTGCCTTGCCGACGACGATATCGCTGACGCCGTGGAGCATGAACGTCGTCATCCTGACGCCGTGAGCGTAACTTCCTATTCGAGGTCTTCGGCCAGGATGGCCATTTCGAACATGAACGAGCCGGCCTCGTCCTCATCTTCATAGATGACGCCGATAAATTCGCCCTTAAGCTCGACCTCGGCCGAGTCCTTCTGTTTCGGACGGGCTTTCACGGCGATATGTGGGTTGCCGAACGTGCGCTTGAGGTGCGCCTGTACGCGGTCGATGTCTTTCTGGTCCATGGGCGCGCTCCTAAACCGTTTGGCGGCCGGAACCTAGAGGCAATCGCCCGCGCGGGCCTCAGATAACGTAGTCGTAGACCGTATCGGCCAGGGTATGATCCATGGTCTTGGACGGCTCGTCGCAGGTCGGGCAGTTGATCAGCCGCGCCGGTACGCCCGCCGCCGTGCAGTGCGCGGGGACCGGCTTGAGCACCACGGAGCCCGAGGCGACCTTCGCGTAGTCGCCGATGGTGATGTTGCCAAGCACCTTGGCGCCGGCGCCCAGCAGGACGCCATTACCGATCTTGGGGTGGCGATCACCGCGTTCAGCGCCGGTTCCGCCCAGAGTCACGCCGTGCAGCATGGAGACATCATCACCGACGCGCGCGGTCTCGCCGATGACGATGCCGGTGCCGTGGTCGAAGAAGGCGCCTTTGCCGATCGAGGCGCCGGGGTGGATGTCGACCTGGAACAATTCCGAGACCCGGCTCTGCAGATAGAAGGCCAGCGTCTCGCGGCCCTGGCCCCACAGCCAATGGGCCACCCGGTGGCTCTGAAGTGCGAGGAAACCCTTGAAGTACAGCATCGGCTGCACGTAGCCCTTGCAGGCGGGATCACGCTCGAAAGTGGCGCGCAAATCCGCCTCGGCCTTGTCGACGATGCTCGGATCGGCCGAATAGGCTTCATCGGCGATTTCCCTAAGGCTCATCGCCCTCAGTTCCTGGTCACCGAGCTTGCGCGCCAGCTGGTACGACAGCGCATCACATAGATAGTCGTGGCGCAGGATTACCGCGTTGACGATCGAGGCGAGACTGGGCTCGACCTTGGCGATGTGCTGGGCCTCATTCCGCATAGCGGCCCAGACCGGCGGCGTCGCGCCACCGTCGATCAGTTCGAGATGCTGCACCATCGGGCCCTCCTTTGCGCCATCACGGCGCGCCCTAACGCAAAATGCATATGGGGCACGGGCGAGGATGACGCTAGAGTGGGGCATGGACAGGAATTTTGATAACGGACCGCCAGAATCTACGGCCTCGGACACCAAAGCCCCAGGGTTTGGCGAGGCCGTGCCGATCGTCGCGTCGCAGCAGACGCTTGGCTTTATGGCGCGACGACGCTCCGCCTCGGCCCTGAGCCTTGGCGCGCCGGGACCGACGGACGACGAGGTCCGCGCGCTACTTACCATAGCAGCCCGCGTGCCCGACCACGGCAAGCTGGCGCCCTGGCGGTTCATCCTGTTCAACGGCGAGAGCAAGGCGCGTTTCGTGGCCAGGCTGGAGGCGATCGCGGCGGGACGCGTCGACGGCGGCAAACTGCATGCCAAACTGGCCAAGCTGCGGACGCCGCCGTTGACCATCTCCGTCATCTCCCGTCACGTCGAGGGAGAGATTCCCGAATGGGAGCAGCGACTGTCGGCGGGCGCGGTTTGCATGAATCTGGTCACGGCGGCGCAGACGATGGGCTTTGGCGCCAACTGGATCACCGACTGGTACGCCTACGACGCCGACGCGCTGGCGTTGCTGGGGGTGACCGACGGCGAACGCGTCGCCGGATATGTACACGTCGGCACGGCAACCGAAGCGCCGCTGGAACGGGTGAGACCGGATGTGGCGGCGCTGACCAGTTTCTGGGATGGATAGCGAAGGAACCTGATCGGCGGGCGATGCGCCAACCGATTGCCTGGCAAGGAGGACGGCGTGGCCGGAGAGACGGGCGGGTGCCAGTGCGGCGCGGTGCGGTTTCGGATTGCCGGCGCCTTGGGCGAGGCGTCGATCTGCCATTGCCGCATGTGCCAGAAGGCGATGGGCGGGCTGTTCGGTCCGTTTGTCTCCGTGCGGAGCGAGGACCTCGTCTGGACGCGTGGCGTCCAAAAACGGTTTCAGAGTTCCAACCGGGTGCATCGCGGCTTTTGCGGGGATTGCGGCACGCCGCTCACCTACGAGTACGGAGAGGCCATGACGGGCCTGGCGCTCGGTGCATTCGACCGACCGGCCGATGTGGTCCCCGTCGAGCAACTCGCTCCTGAAGCCGCAGTGCCCTACTTCGCCGGCCTCGCGAATCTGCCGGTACACCCGTCTGACGAGCCGCGAGCGGCGGCGCACCTCGCCGGCATAGAATCGCTGCAACACCCGGACCACGACACGCCGGAATGGCCACCAGGACGATAGGTTTCCTGGACGATTGTTATCACGCCCGCGCCCTTGTCACAGGGCTGAGACTCACCTTCCCCGATAAGGCGCGACACCCTGATCCGGCAGCCAGAGGCCTTCCGGGGCGGGGCCGGTCTGCCAGAAGACATCGATGGGGATGCCGCCGCGGGGGTACCAGTAGCCGCCGATGCGCAGCCAGGTTGGCTGGGCGACCTCGACGATGCGGGCGCCGATCATCAGGGTGCAGTCCTCGTGAAACGCGCCGTGATTGCGGAACGAGGCCAGGTACAGCTTCAGCGATTTGGATTCGATCAGCCAGTCGCCCGGCGCATAGTCGATGACCAGCTGAGCGAAATCGGGCTGCCCGGTCACCGGGCACAGCGAGGTGAACTCAGGCGCGGTGAAGCGGGCAAGGAACAGCTTGCCAGCCTGCGGGTTGGCGACGCGCTCCAGCACCGCTTCTACTGGACTGGCGAATCCGCGGACATCGCGGCCCAATTGGGTGAGGGATATCTCTTCCATTGTCGCGGCATAGCGCTATCCATGGCGCAAGACAAAAAACATGAAGGAATGCTCGATGGCTGGTCGGGATTTTGACGGGTGGGTCGTTCTGGTGACAGGGGCATCGACGGGCCTGGGCCGGGCGATCGCGGTGGAGACCGCCGAGCGCGGCGCGGGCGCGGTGGTCATCAACTATGCGTCCAGCCAGGCGGAGGCGGAGGAGACCGCGCGGCTGGTCGAGGCGCACGGTGCGCGCGCGATCCTGGCCAAGGGCGATGTCGCCAGCGACGACGACTGCATGGCGATCGCCGCCGCGGCTGCCCCGCTCGGGCGGATAGACGCAATGTTCAACAACGCCGGAATCACCAAGTTCGCCAACAACCACGCTGACCTCGACGCCGTATCGGGCGAGGATTTCCAGCGGCTGTATTCGGTCAACGTCGTCGGCGCGTTTCAGATGATCCGCGCGGCGCGCTCACTACTCGAATCGGCCCCGCGGGCCGGTGCGGTGGTGAACACCTCGTCGGTCGCGGGCGTGCTCGGCATCGGCTCGTCCGTTCCCTACGCTGCGTCAAAGGGCGCCATGATCACCATGACACTGTCCCTGGCGCGCGCCCTGGCGCCGAAAATCCGCGTCAACGCGATCTGTCCAGGCTTTATCGACACACCCTGGTTCGGCCGCGGCATGAGCGAGGCGCAGATAGACCGCATGCGGCAGGGCGTGATCGCGTCCATGCCGCTGAAGGCGGCGTCGACGGCGGAAGACATCGCCGGCGCCGCCATTTTTCTGGCCTCGCCTGCCTCACGGCACATTACCGGCGAGACCCTGATGGTCGACGCCGGCATGCACCTCGGCTATGCGCCGCTCGGCATGCGTTGAGGCCGACTACATCGTCAGCGGGACAACCAGATCAATGCCGATCGTAACCTGGTCCTTGCCACTGCCGGGATTGCCGTTGAACGGGTGGCCGCTGGAAAGAGCGGTGTCGTAGCGGATTTCCGGACGCAGGGTCAGGCCATCGATCTGCTTGGGCAGTTTGGACGGCTTGATATTGAGACCGAAGGTGACGGCGCCGTAGGTCATCGGACCCTGACCGTAGTATGTTCCTGGCCGGCCGACTTCCAGGTTCACGAAGTCGAAGTTGCCCGGGAACGCCGCCACGAAGAAGCCGTTGTTGTCACGCCAGACCTCCGCCCGCATCGCAGCGGTAATTTGCGGCGTGAGGGTATAGGTCAGATACTCCGCCACACCGCCGCCGCTGGCCGGAGCGCCAAAGTTGTCGTCCCGGATGTAGTTGAACTCGGTCACCGAGGTCAGCTTGTCGTTGATCTTGTGCGTCACCAGGACGTCGTTGAGGTATCGCAACTGAGAGTGTGCATTGGGTCCACAGGCGCAGTCCTCTGGTCCGACATGGGTTAGCGCAAGCACCGTCCAGCCCTTCAGGTTCAGCCCAAATCCGCCAAGGAAGTGGAATTGGTTGGCGTTGGGGCCGCCCCTGGTCCCCACCGAGGTGTTCACCCCGGTATCGTACCCGGCATAGATGTCCAGTACGGAATTGACGTGGGTCGTCGTCAGGATACCCGTGTGCTTCAGCGGGATGCCGAAGTTGAAGATGTAAGAGTGAGAATAGAAAAAGTTGCCGGTCGGATCGATGACCTCCTGTCCGATCGGCGTCGAGAATTGGCCAGCCTTTATGTCCATCCCGCCCTTGGTCAGGATCGGCAGGTGCATCTGCACATTGGCCTCGACGACGTCGAACTGATTGATGCCGCTGACCGAGCGATCGAGTTCGCCGATGAAATGGGTGTAGCGGGAATCCGAGCCGTACATCCCCTGCAACTTGAAGCCAACGTCGAAGCCGCCCGACGTATTGAGCGGCCTCTGCACGGTGATGGCCACCTGATTCAACAGTGGGGTGTTGGAGCGGTCATCGAATAGCCGACCAAAGCTGATCTGCTGATCTGGTACCGACGGATTGGCCGTGAACCCGGCTTCGACATGGCCGGTTACCGATACTGTGCTCCACCACGAAGCCGGTGCAGCAGGAGCTGCTGGCGCCGCGGCCGGGGCCGTCTGGTCTTCGGCGAAAGCCGCCCCCGCCAGAACGCTCGCCGCTGCCGTTCCGGCCAGCAGGGTCAGGATTCTTGATCTCATACGCTCATTCCCGTTCTATTGTGCGTTGCAGCGCTATCGAGCGCCGAGCCGCAAAATTTGGAAGCATGGGTTCACCCGGCAAGGGGCAAACCCGCCATCGCGGCCCGGAAATGCCTAGTTTTTAATCGCGTAAAATATCGATGCGTATTTTTCGTTCAGTCCATATGCGGCGCCTAAAGGCCCGGCCGCTAACCCCGACCAATGAACGGCATTTTCGTCGCCATCACCGTCATGAACTGCACATTGGCCTCCAGCGGCAGCCCCGCCATGTAGACCACCGCATCGGCGACCAGACGGACATCCATCAGCGGCTCGGCGGACATCTCGCCATTCGCCTGCGGCACGCCCCGGCTCATCGCCACCGTCAGCGGCGTCGCCGCATTGCCGATATCGATCTGGCCACAGGCGATGTTGTAGGCGCGGCCATCCAGTGAGGTGGATTTCGTCAGCCCGGTGATTGCGTGCTTGGTCGCCGTATAGGGCGCGGAGCGGGGCCGCGGAGCGTGAGCCGAGATCGACCCGTTGTTGATGATCCGCCCACCTTGCGGCTGCTGCGCCTTCATCAGCCGGAACGCCGCCTGAGTGCAGAGGAAGGCCCCCGTCAGATTGACATCCACCACCCGCTTCCAGGCCTCCAGGGAAAGCTCCTCCAGAGGAACCGGCGGCGCGCCTGTTCCAGCGTTATTGAACAGCAGATCAAGCCGGCCGAAGCGGATCTGCACAGAATCAAACAGCGCCGTCACCGCGCCCGGATCGGCCACATCGGTCGATACGGCCAGCGCTTCCTGGCCCTGCGCCCGAATCGCCTCCGCCACGCTCTCCAGCGGCTCCGGCCTGCGTCCCGCCAGCACCAGCGACCACCCGGCTGCCGCCAGCGCCAACGCACAAGCTTCGCCGATCCCGCTGCCCGCGCCCGTCACCAGGGCGATCCTGCCTGTCGTCATTTCAGCGTTTCCTCATTCGACCGCTTGGCGCGGCGACAGTATGCTGCCCCGGCCCCAATACGAAAGCGCAACGGAGTTCCCATGCCGACCTCAACCGCTGAAAAACGCGCCGCCTTCCGCGCACTGCATGCGAGCGGCTGCTTCGTGATTCCAAATCCCTGGGATGTCGGCTCGGCGATCGCGCTACAGAGTCTGGGCTTCAAGGCGCTGGCCTCGACCAGCGCCGGCTTCGCCTGGTCGATCGGCCGGGCGGACAACCACGTTGAGCGCGATGCCGTTCTGGCGCACCTGACCGCTCTGGCCGGCGCGATCGATATCCCGCTCAATGCGGACTTCGAGAACGGCTTCGCCGACGCCCCGGATGGGGTCGCCGAGAGCGTCACCCTCGCGGTCGGGACCGGTATTGCCGGTCTCTCGATCGAGGATTCCACCGGCGACACCGCCAACCCGCTGTATGATTTCAGCCTGGCGTTGGAGAGGATCGCCGCGGCCCGCGCCGCCATCGACGCCACGGGCGCCGACGTCATGCTCACCGCCCGCTCAGAGGGCTTTATCGCCGGCCGGCCCGACCTGGACGAGACCATGCGCCGCCTTACTGCCTATGCAGAGGCGGGCGCCGACTGCCTGTACGCGCCGGGACTGCGGGACGCCGGGCAGATTTTCGCGGTTGTGAAAGCCGTCGAGCCAAAGCCGGTGAACGTACTGACGCTTGGCCTGTCGGTCGCGGTGCTGGCGGAACTCGGCGCGCGGCGGATCAGCGTTGGCGGATCATTGGCTCGGGCGGCCTGGGGCGAGTTCCTGCGCACCGCGCGGGAGATTGCGACCGATGGCATCTTCGACCGTTTCGCCGACGGCGCCCCAGGTCGCGACCTCAACGCCCTGTTTGTGGGCCGCTAGGCGACCTTTGGCTCGTTCATCGGCGGTGTAATCGCCGCGACGATGTCGGCGTGCTCATGACGGCGCACGGCTTCGCTGATGTTCAGGCGAGAAAAAAGGTGCAGTGCGCCGTAGTTGGCCGCGGCATCGTCCCATTGCACCTTCGCGTCGTTGATCAGGTTCTGGCCCTCGTTCGCGTAGATGATCTGGTAGCTGTCGCCGTCTTCGCGCACGTACAGATAGTTGCCGCCGATCGGCGAGAGCGGCCGGCCGTCGCGCACCAGGGCAAAGCGATAGATCGCACCCGAGACGCCATGCACATCGATCAAGTCTTTCATGGAATCCTCACAGCACGACAAAATGGCGACATGGCGCCCAACGCGTGTAAACGCGACAGGATTCTATCCAGGCCCGACCCGCATCCTACCGCACCTCGGGCAGTTAGGCGAAATGTTCGTGCAAAAACGAAAATCCGCTACTCCGATCGCAAATCACCGCCGCCGCGAGGCCGCGAGCCTGCCTGACCGGGGCTTTCGCCACAATCTGGTCCCGGCTGTTCACCCCAGGTTCAGCCATGTGCATGATCATTGGATTTGCGGCCTCGCGATCGACTGGCACGGCGACGGACCGGGAGTTGCCGAGACATGAAGCCTTCCCCTGCGCACAGAACCCATAACGATCAGCCCCGCCCGACCGCCCGACTGCTGGCGATCGTCCTCGCGGCGACGATGGCGACGGGAATCGCCCATGCCGCCGCCAGACTGGTCATCCGTGGCGACCAGATCCTCACGCCTGCCGGCGCCCCGATCCAGTTGCGCGGTTTCAGCTGGTACGAGGACGCCGCCCCAGGCGACGCCGCGCGCAATGTCACGCTGGGCGCGAACTATGTGCGGCTGATCATCGGCTGGCGTGAATCCAAGACCGATGTCTGCAAGGATCCGCCGAACAACTGGAACGACGCCTATGACTCATCGGCCCCGGATGGCCTTTCACCGCGCCGGCTCGCGGCCATCGATTCGATGATCGCCCAGGCGGGCGTGCACGGTCTATGGGTCGACCTGGTCATCCGTGGCGCCGACTGCGGCTTCTGGAACGACCCGGCGATGCAGGACAAGTTCGTCGATCTATGGCGCGCCCTGGCGAAGCGTTACCGCAATGCCCCCTATATCGGATCCTATGAAATTCTCTCCGAACCCAGACCAACCCCGGACCGGCTGGACAACGCGCCGGTCAAGGCGCTCTACGCCCGGGTGATCGAGGCGATTCGGTCGGTCGATCCCACCACGCCGATCATGATCGGGCCCGCGCCCGGTTATAACCCGCGCAATCTTGAACACGTCTATATGGGCAATGTTCCCGGCCTGATCTACACGGCCAACTTCTACGAGCCGGCGAGTTATTCATTCGAACTAAAGAAAGGTGAAGGGAATGGCGGCTATCCCGGCGTCTATGCCGACAACAAATCCCGCAACCTCGCCTGCGACTATCCGGGCAAGGGCATGGCGAGTGTGAGGGTGGACAAAACCTGGATGGCCGGTCTGGTCGGCTGCCTGACCTCGTTCCGCGAGACGCACCATGTCCCGGTGCTGGTCGATCAGGTCGGCGTGCGCGGCGCGACCCCCGGCGCGGCCGCGTGGACCCGCGACATCCTCGACATACTCGATCAACAGCGGATCAGCTGGGCCTATTGGGTTTACCGCCGCGCCTACGTCAGGAATGCGCCCTACTATGACGCTGGCGATTTCGGCATTCTCTGGCAGGACGCCGGTGGAAACTGGCGCGAAAAGGGCGACTGGGGCGCGCTGCTGAGCAGTGAACTGCGCCAGGGCCGATAGGACGCTTGCGGGCGACTATTCGCCGTACGGCGTGCTGCTCGGCTGAGCGCAAAGAAAGATAAGATACAGCGCGCCCAGCACTGGGACGAACGCGACCAGCAGCCACCAACCGCTCTTGCCGACATCGTGCAGGCGGCGGACCTCAATGGAGAGCGTCGGCAGGAACATCGCCAGGGCATACAGGCCGTAGAGCGGCCAGAGGTGGACAATACCGGTGACGATCGAGACGATCATCAGCGAAATGATGTAGTAGAGGATGTACATCCAGAACGCCTGACGTCCTGTCGTTCCCCGAAAATCGGCATACTGCTTGGTGACAGGGTCCAAGAACAAACTGAAGTCCATAAGCATAACCCTCCGTCATTGCGCCCCGGCTCGTCTCAAGTTTTCAGCTGAATAAGCCGCCGCGCGGTTTCCGTCGATGTCTTGCACCGACACCAGAAACTGTCCGCCACTTCCCCCCGATCTGTCAACGCGTTTCACTTTGGGAAGCTTGGCGCGGAGGATACACGTAGCAACCGGCGTCGATGGGCCGACGATGCGTTCGGCCGCCAATACTCCGGCAATCTGAATGCGTGAGTTCAATATTTGAGCACTGCGCCCGCGAATCGGCACGACGCCAACATACTGGAAAGCTAAATTCTACGTTGTTGACAGGTTGAATTTTGCCAACGCACTATCTCCCAGGCAGACCATTCGAATTGCATCAACGCTAGCACGTCCAATGCAGATCTCTGGCCATGGCCCGCGCGCCCTTTGCGGCGCGGAGAAACACCGTCGAAGTCCGGGAGCAATTCAATGTCTGCGAACAATCAGGGCCGTGCATCCGACTTCAGAGGCCTACCGGACGGCTTGCGACGCAAGGCTCTCGGTCTTGGTGATCTCATTGGCTTGGATCGTTCGCCGCTGAAAGACGATGGGTTAGGCCCACAATCCAAGTTGAGGGCACACCCCGACACGGATGTAAACGTAGTTGGTCTGGCCGGCGCAACGGGCGCTAACGGCTTGAGCCCGGGCGCCAACGGCGGCGCTGGCGGGAACGGACAATCGGCGAGCGCCAACAACGGGGGCGGAGGTGCGAACAATACCGCCGAGGCTACAGGCGGGGCCGGCGGTGTCGGCGGCAACGGCGGCGGGGGCGGAACGGTCACCGGCGGCGCCGCGGGCAAGGGCGGCAAAGGAGCAGCGGCCACTGCCGCGACGACCTTTTCCTGGAACAGCATCGCCGATTCAATCATCCACGGCGCCGCCACGGCGACCGGCGGGGCGGGCGGCAACGCCGGTCAGCCCGGCAACTTCGGCGGCGCCATGGCGGGTGCGGGCGCCAGGGGCGGCGTCGGAGGCGCTGCGTCCAGCAGCGTATCGGTAACCAACCTCGCCACCTACAGGGCGGAAGCGGTCGCGTCCGCCACGGGCGGCGCCGGCGGCAAGGCGTTCGGTGTAGGCGGCGTGGGCGGCACCGGCGGGGTCGCTAGCAACACCACGGCCACGGCCACAGCAGGACCGACCTCTGGAAACTCGTTCGCCTATGCAGCCACCACTCAAATTGGCGGCGCCGGTGGCGCTGGATATGGCGGCGCCACGGGCGGCGCGGGCGCCGCGAGCACCCAGACCGACGCCGTTTCTGGCTCGGCCCCGTTCGGCTTTGGCGAACTGGAACTGAGCCAACGGGCTGTTGGCGGCGCCGGTGGCTATAGCAGTATCGGCCAAGGCGGGGCGGCCGGCTCTGGGACATCGAACCTAACCTTCGTCGACGCCACGGAGAGCTTCCTGACCGGGAGCGCGTGGGGATATGGCGGCGCCGGTGGCGGAACCTATGGAACGGTTGGCGGCGCCGCGGGCGGCGCGGGTTCGGCGAAGACCCAAATGACCCAAATGGCCCATGGCTATCTCGAGGGTCAGGCGGCCGCCACAGGCGGCGCCGGCGGCGCGGTGGTCGGGCTCGGTGGAGCTACAGGCGGCGTCGGCGGAACCGCGACGGCGAAAAGCATCGCTACCGGGATCGACGTCACGTTCAGTAAGCTATTTGCGACCGGCGGGGCCGGCGGCGCCAGCGCGAGCGGCAATGGCGGCGCCGGGGGCGTGGCGACGGGCACGGTCACTGCTCTGGCGACCTCCAGGACCAATACCGGCGCAAACGCCCATGTGGTCACCTACATGGCCGGCGGCAAGGGCGGCGTCGGTCACGGGGCGGGCCACTACGGCGGCGCGGGCGCCGCGGAAAATGGCGTTACGGGGAGCGTGCAGGGCTACAGCGCCTACGTTCGCATGTCCCAGACCGGCGGCGCCGGCGGCGCCGGCTACAATGGCGCGAGAGGCGGTGCGGGTGGCGCAAGCACACTCGTCAACGGCATTACCGCCGTCGACTACGGCGACCAGACAGAAATTACGAATAGGTCGGTCGGTGGCGCAGGCGGTTACAGCAGCGCCGGGGCCGGTGGAACCGGCGGCGCAGGCGTCTGCGGCACAACGGCGACCAACGGCACAGGGGTGGCGTTCGTCGACAATCTCTTTGGCCAAGGCGGCGCCGGCGGCGCC
>JANXTX010000166.1 GCA_025352165.1 Caulobacteraceae bacterium
GATCAGCAGCTTGAGATCGGGACAATACAGACAGGCATGTTCCGGAGAGTGACCGTTGCCGACCACCACGCGCCACATGTATTCGCCGATGCGGAACTCCTCGCCATGGCTCAGGCGCCGGAAACTGTCCGGCAGGGCATAGAGCGCCTTGCCGAACCCTCCAAAACGCGACCGGTAGGTATCCAGCGCGCCCTGGTCCCAGCCGGCTGCCCGGTAGAACTGCAGTCCGTCTTCGGGCGCCTCACGGCCGGTATCGGCGGCCATCACGCGGCACATCAGATATTCAAGTCGCGTGATCCACAGCCGGCAGCTGAACTTGCGCGCTATCCAGCCGGCCATGCCGATGTGGTCGGGGTGCATGTGGGTAACGAAAACCCGGCTGACCGGGGCGCCTTCCAGCACCTCGGCGAACACCTGGCGCCAGGCGGCGGCGGTTTCCGTCGTCCGCATGCCGGTATCGACGATCGCCCAGCCGTCGCCGTCCTTAATCGCCCAGACATTGATGAACGCGATCGAGCCACCCAGTGGCATGCGCATCCATCTGACGCCGGGCGCCACTTCGACCGCGCCGCCCGATTCGGGGCCCTTGGCGAACGGGTAGACCAGCCTCGTCCGTTCGCTGTCGATCTCCTCGGCGCCGTCTCGCAATTGGTGTTCCTCCTCGAACCGATATTCCCGTTGCGGCAGATCAAAGCCAAGCCCTGATTTCGCCGTGAAGCTCCGCGATCTTGACCGCCGCCCCTCACGCGGGCATTGGACGCCCAAACTGTAACGACAAAAGGGAGATATGGCGATGAGGCCGATCGGACTAGGTCTTGCGGCCGCCCTGCTAGTGGCGGTCCTGTCACCCTGGGGCGTCGCCCACGCGGGCTCGAAGCCCGTGGCCCCGGCAGTCTCGAAGGACCAGCGCGACAAAGGCATGGCGGCCGCGCCGGGCCTGATCACCGCCGGTAGCTTTGACTGCAAACTGGCGGATGCAAGGTTCATCGGCGAAGGAGCCGCCGACCCAAAATCCAAGGCCAAGACGTCGATCTATGAGCTGGCATGCACCGGTAACGAAGGACTGCTGGTGCAAAAGACCGGGGACAGCGTCCAGGCCTTCACCTGCCAGCAGGCGAATGAGCCGGGACCCGATGGCAAACAGAATGCCACACGCTGCCTGCTGCCGGACAATCTCGATCCGACCGCCGGTCTGGCCCCCTACGTTGCACTGGCGGGTAAACCCTGCACCATCGCCAAGGCGCGCGCCCTGGGTCAATCGCCCACCAATGCCGTGTTCGAGCTCCTCTGCCAGGAAGGCGCCGGATGGATCCTGGCAATCTCCGCACCGCCGAGGCTGGACAAGCCGGCAACCATGGACCCTTGCCTGGCCTATCCTGCGGATGGAAACATCAGCTGTAAGCTCGTTGACCGCGCGACGCAGTTTTCCGTCGTCGACCGGCTGATCGCCAAGGCAGGCAAGACCTGCACGGTCAAGGACCGCTCCTATGTGGGCTCCACCAGCACTGGATCGATGTTCTATGAGGCCGCGTGCCAGGAAGGCCATGGTTTCATGATTGAGGCGACAGCCGCTGGCGGGCTAAAGGCTGCGACCGATTGCGCCGCCGCGGATGCGATTGCCGGTGGTTGCAAGCTCACCGATGCGCGCGAGGCAAAGACCGAACAGGCCGGCCTCTACACCAAGTTTGCCACCAGGGCCGGCTTCCAGTGCCAGGTCTCGGGCTATGCGCCGCTGCCGACCAACCTCAACAAGGATGTCGTCGAAATGGCATGTTCGAACCGTCCTGACGGAGCGATCGGCATCTTCGGCGCTCTCGAAACCGATCCGGCGACCATCATTGATTGCGCGCACGCAGAGCTGGAAGGATACCGTTGCGGACTGACCAAAGCCTCTGCCGCCTACGGGACGCTGACGGCGGATCTGAAGGCGCTCAATAAGAACACCTGCCAGGTCTCCGAATCGCGCGCCGTAGGCGTTACCGCCGATCAGCGTGGCTATATCGAGGTCGGATGCGCGGACGGTCTGGCCGGGTATATGATCGAGTACAAGCTGTCCCCGATCTCTCCCAAGACCGCCATTGTCTGCGCCGAAGCCAAGGGCATCTCGGGCGGTTGCACACTGCCGAACAACAAGTAGCCGGCGGGCGCGGGCTCTGCGTCCGCGCCTGATCAACCCACCGTCAGGGTGCGCCCGGGCGAGATATCGCGGACATCGGTCCTCACGTGAATCAGTGAGGGCCGAGTGCTTTCGCGGGCGCGCGCCAGGGCATGCGCGAACTCTGCCGTGTCTTCCACCAGAGTGGCCCAGACGCCGAATGCCCGTGCGTAGGCGACGAAGTCGGGATTATGCAGCTCGGTCGCGATTACCCTGCCAGGGTACTCTCGTTCCTGATGCATACGGATGGTGCCGTAGGCTCCATTGTCTATGACGATGAAGATCACCGCCGCGCCGTATTGAGCGGCAGTCGCCAGTTCCTGCCCTGTCATCAGGAAATCGCCGTCGCCTGCCACGCAGACCACGGTCCGGTCAGGTTGCACAATTTTCGCGGCGATGGAGGCAGGGACCCCGAAGCCCATGGCCCCGCTGGTCGGCGCAAGCTGGGTGCCGAAGCGGCGATGCTGGTGAAAGCGGTGAAGCCATGCGGCGAAGTTGCCGGCGCCGTTGCAGATGATCGCCTCTGGACCGATGGCATCTGCCAGCTTGCTGAATATCTCCGATAGGTTCACCCGGCCCTGGACCGGAACCGGCTGGATAAACGCCTCGAAATCCGCGCGCGCGGCGGACCGCCAATCCTCCCATTTCCTGGCGGGGAGCGGCAGCCGGGAAAGTGCCTCACCGGCCTCGGCATTGTCTGAAACCGCAGCCAATGAGGCAGGCCACACCCGGCCCAGTTCCTCGGCGCCCGGATGTAGGTGGATCAGCTTTCGGGCAGTCTCTTCGCGGCTAAACAGTGTGTAGCCCTGTGTCGGGTTTTCCCCGAGGCGAGCGCCGACGCAAAGAACCAGGTCGGCCGCCTTGACCCTCTCGATCAGCCTGGGATTGGGGCCGAGGCCGAGATCCCCGACATAGCAGGGGTGGTCGTTTTCGATCAGATCCTTGCGGCGGAACGACAGTGCAATCGGCAGGCTCGCGGCCAGCGCCCAATCCGAGATCGTTGAAAGCGCCGCTGCCGACCAGCCGGTTCCGCCCAGGATCATCATCGGACGTTCCGCGGATCGCAGCCGATCGCCGATGTCGGCCAGAAGGGCGGCCGCGGGGGCGGCGATCGCCGTCGCGCTGACCGATATGGAGGAGGGCGCCACGCGTTCCGTGAGCATATCCTCCGGCAGGGCGATCACCACCGGGCCGGCCCGGCCCTGCACCGCGGTCGCGAATGCTCGTCCGACCAGTTCGTCGACGCGGGTCGGATCATCGATTTCCACTGCCCATTTCGCCAGAGGACCAAAAGCGGCGCGGTAGTCGATTTCCTGGAAGGCCTCGCGTTCCTTCTGGTCCCGGGCGACCTGGCCGACGAACATCAGCATCGGCACGGAATCCTGCTTCGCCGTGTGGACGCCGATCGAGGCATGCGTCGCGCCGGGTCCGCGCGTCACCATGCAAATGCCCGGCCTGCCGGTCAGTTTGCCATGGGCCACGGCCATGTTGGCCGCGCCGGCTTCATGGCGGCAGGTAATCACCTGGATGCGGTCGCGTACGCCCGCCAGCGCATCGAGCACCGCGAGATAGCTCTCGCCGGGCACACAGAACACATGCGTGACGCCATGGGCGAGGAGGACGCGGACGAGATCTTCGGCAGCGGTAATTTCGTTCATTTCACTCTCAATCGCTCGCAAAGGGCGAGCGGTCTGCGGCAGCCCGACGTATGACGCGGGATCAGTGCTTGATTCGCATAGGTCCCGTATAGTCGCGCTTGCCGACCGGGACACCCTTCATCCGCAGGATGTCATAGGCCGTGGTGGCGTGGAAATGCAGGTTTGGCAGGGAGAACGAAAGCACGAAGCCGACGGCGGTGAACGGGACCTTGAATTCGCCGAACTTGAACATCAGTTCACGTTCCCCCAGCACCTCGACGGACTCGCGGCTCATGTCGGCGAGCGTTGACCTGGTGTCGGCGACGACCTCCTGAATGCCGGCATAGTCGAGAGCGGGGATCGGCGGCGGAGGCGAGAAAACGCCGCCTTCGATGCCCCGGATCGCGCCGAGTGAATGATGCGCCACCGACCAGATCTGGAAACTGAAGGGATACATATCCGGATGGATACGGGTGTCGACGATCTCCTGCGGGTCAATCCCGTTTGCCTGGCAGTGTGCGAGCCCCTTGTTCAGGAACCCTTCCACGCCGGTCAGGGTCTGCAGGTAACAAGCAACGCTGAGATCGTAAAATGAAGTCGCCATCGGTCCGCCTATCGCTTCTGAGAAAATGTGCGCGCGCCATGCCGCGCGGCGCTCCGGATCTAGGCCGCCGCCTGGCGGGTTCCACCAAACGCCGGGCTTAGCTCGCCTGATGAATAGCGCTTGGCCATTGTCGACATCGGCAGTGGCTTGATCTTGTCGGCCCAGCCTGCGCACCCGAATTCCTCGAACCTTTGCCGGCAGACCGCGCGCATGGCTTCCATCGCCGGCTTCAGATACTTTCGGGGATCGAACTCGCCGGGGTTCTCCATGAAAACCTTGCGAATGGCGCCCGTCATCGCCATCCGGTTGTCGGTGTCTATGTTGATCTTCCGAACGCCGTGCTTGATGCCGCGCTGAATTTCCTCGACCGGTACACCCCAGGTCTGAGGCATTTCGCCGCCGTACTTGTTGATGATGTCTTGCAAATCCTGAGGCACGGAGGACGAGCCGTGCATGACCAGATGGGTATTGGGCAGGCGGCGATGGATCTCTTCGATCACATTCATCGCCAGTACCGCGCCATCTGGCTTGCGGCTGAACTTGTAGGCCCCGTGGCTCGTGCCCATGGCGATGGCCAGCGCATCCACTTCCGTGGCGCGCACAAAGTCCACCGCCTGATCCGGGTCGGTCAGCAGTTCGTCATGCGAGAGTTTGCCCTCGAACCCATGGCCGTCTTCCTTCTCGCCCATGCCGGTCTCAAGGCTGCCGAGTACGCCAAGCTCGCCTTCGACCGAGGCGCCCACCCAATGGGCCATATCCACGACAGCGCGGGTGACCCGGGCGTTGTAGTCGTAGTCCGCCGGCGTCTTGCCGTCCGCCTTCAGGCTGCCGTCCATCATCACGCTGGTGAACCCGTACTGGATCGCGGTGGCGCAGGTGGCCTCGTTGTTGCCATGGTCCTGGTGCATGCAGACCGGAATGGCGGGATAGAGTTCGACCAGCGCATCGATCAGGCGCGCCAGAACGATGTCGTTGGCGTATTGCCGGGCCCCGCGGCTTGCCTGGATGATCACTGGCGCGTTGGCGGCCTGTGCGGCCTCCATGATCGCCAGTCCCTGCTCCATGTTGTTGATGTTGAAGGCAGGCACCCCGTAGCCCTGCTCCGCGGCGTGATCCAAAAGCTGCCGCAGCGTGATCCGCGCCATCTCCGTTACCCCTTTATTGATTATGCGTCCCGTTCCAGGACATCAGTTTACGTCGGCAGGTCTTGCTTGCAAAGCCAGCACGCCCGGCAATGTCTTGCCTTCCATCCATTCCAGGAAAGCGCCGCCCGCCGTTGAAACAAATGTGAAGTCGTCGGCCGCGCCGGCATGGTGCAGGGCGGACACGGTGTCCCCGCCGCCGGCCACGGCGATTAGCCTGCCGGCCTTGGCAAGCTCGCCTGCATGACGCGCGGCCGCCGTTGTCGCCTTGTCGAACGGCGGAATTTCGAAGACGCCGAGCGGGCCATTCCAGATCAGCGTGCTGGCCCCGTCCATCACGCTCTCGAGTTTCGCGACCGTTTCTGGTCCGGCATCGAGGATGCGCTCGTTTTCGCCGACCTCCGCCAGTCCGCAGACGCGTGAAGCCACGCCGGCTTCGAGTCGTTCGGCGACCACGACATCGATCGGCAGCAGCAACTGGCAGTTTCCCGCCTTCGCCAGGTCGATGATCTCCCGCGCCGTATCAGCGAGGTCCTTCTCGCAGAACGAGGCGCCGACCTCGGCTCCCTGGGCAAACAGGAACGTGTTGGCCATGCCGCCGCCAATAGCAAGGGCATCCAGTTTTTCGACCAGGTTCTTGAGCAGGTCCAGCTTCGTCGAAACCTTCGAACCGCCCACGATGCCGAGGACAGGTCGCTTGGGATTGCCGAGGGCCGCATCCAGGGCCTCCAGCTCACGTCGCATCGCCTCCCCCGCATAGGAGGGCAGAATGTGCGCGATGCCTTCGGTCGAGGCGTGCGCGCGGTGCGCCGCGGAGAATGCGTCGTTCACGAACAGATCGCCATTTTCCGCCAGGCTGGCGGCGAACGCGGGATCGTTGGCTTCTTCCCCGGCATGGAAACGCAGGTTTTCCAGCAGCAGGACGTCGCCGTCCCTCATCGCGTCCACAGCCTGACCTGCCGTGGGCCCGGTGCAATCATCGGCGAAACCCACGGGGGTCCCGACCAGCACCGACAACGGTCCCACGACCGGCCTTAGACTCATTGAGTCGACGCGTTTTCCCTTGGGGCGATCGAAGTGGGCCAGAAGGATCACTTTCGCGCCGCCCGCTCGCAGCCGTTCGATTGTCGGCAACGCGGCGCGCAGTCTGGTGTCGTCTGCAACCTCGCCGTCCGCCATCGGGACGTTGAAGTCCACCCTCACCAGGGCCCGCCTGCCTTTGACGTCGACACCGTCGAGAGTGTTGAAGCTCATGTCGCGCGTCCTAGGCCAGTTTCGCCATGGCCAGGGCGGTATCGGCCATGCGGGTCGAGAAGCCCCATTCGTTGTCGTACCAGGACAGGACGCGCACCAGTTTGCCGCCGACAACCTGAGTCTGCGGAAGGGCGACGGTGGACGACGCCGCGACGTGATTGAGGTCGATCGACACCAGCGGATCGCTGGTCACCGCAAGAACGCCATACAGCGGCCCTGACGCCGCCGCGGCGGACAGCGCGGCGTTGATTTCGTCCTTCGTAACATCGCGTTCGGGGACGATCTTGAGGTCGACGACCGAGACGTTCGGGGTTGGCACCCGGATCGCCGATCCGTCAAGCTTGCCGGTCAGCGCCGGCAGCACCAGTCCGATCGCCTTGGCGGCGCCGGTCGAGGTCGGGATCATCGACATCGCCGCCGCGCGGGCGCGATAGAGGTCGGAATGCAGCGTATCCAGCGTCGGCTGGTCGCCGGTGTAAGAGTGGATGGTGGTCATGTAGCCGCGCTCGATGCCGCAGGCTTCCAGCAGCACCTTGGCGACCGGGGCCAAGCAGTTGGTGGTGCATGAACCGTTGGAGACGACCAGGTCGTCCGCGGTCAAAGTGTCGTGGTTGACGCCAAAGACGATCGTCTTGTCCGCGCCGTCGCACGGCGCCGATACCAGAACCTTGCGCGCGCCCGCGGCCAGGTGGGCGGCGGCCTTGTCCCTCTTGGTGAACAGACCAGTGCACTCGAGCGCGATATCGACGCCGAGTTCCCTATGCGGCAGTTGAGCGGGGTCGCGGATCGCGGTGACCTTGATCGGTCCGTAGCCGACATCGATGGAATCTCCCGCGACGGTTACCGTTCCCGGGAACCGACCGTGCACGGAATCATAGCGCAGCAAGTGGGCATTGGTTTCGACCGGACCGAGGTCGTTGATCGCCACGACTTCGATATCGCCGCGCTGGTGCTCGACAATGGAGCGCAGGACGAGACGGCCAATGCGGCCAAAGCCGTTGATGGCGACGCGAAGGGTCATGCTCTTTTATTCCCCGTGTGAATAGCAGCGCGGTTTTGCGGCCAGAGGCGGGGAAGTCAAGAGGCCGGGGGGTCGATCGCCTCAGGCCGTGGGTGGACTCAGCATGAAATGTCCGCGCAGGGCGGCGACCGGCGAGGATCGCGTTTCCTGCCATGCCTCTACGTGAACATTGGCGATGCGGCGCCCGACCTTGCGCACATCCGCGCGGGCATACGTCGTCAATGCCCGACCCGGACGCAGGTATTCGATCGTCACGTCGATCGTGCGCGGCTGGCGCCGCTGCGACTCGATAATTGACAGTTGCAGCAGCGCGGTCATTTCCATGAAGGCTCCGAGCACTCCGCCATGCAGTGCCGGGATATGGGTATTTCCGACGAGGTGCGGCGAGAACGGCAGGACGGCGGTCATTTCATCGCCCGCGCGATCCGCCGACATGCCGATGAAGCGTGCATACGGAACGGCTTCCAGGAAGGTGGCCAGAATGTCGGGGTTTACTTCAGTCATGATTTCGCGGGGGCTCCAGCCAGCGCGAAAGCGCCCTGGGCGGTGGCGATCGGGTCGTCGGGATCGTCCTCGAAGGCGATCGCGCGAACAAAGGCGATGGAGCGGGTCAGCTTGTAACAATGGGCGCGGCCGAAGACAGCGCGTCCCGGCTCGGCCGAACGCATATAGTCGATGCGTAGGTCCAGGGTCGCCGTGCCCCCGCCCTCGTGCCGGGTGTTGACCGCCAGCCCGCAGACATGGTCGAGCAGGGTAGTGATGACGCCTCCCGCCAGAACGCCGGTCTCCGGATCGCCGATGAGGTCCGCGCGATAGCCGACCTTCATCGTTGCCGTGCCGGGTTCGGCGGATACGAATTCGATTCCGAGCGCCACCGCCTGCGGCGTTTCCCGCACCATGCGCCCGGCGGCGATCTCGATGTATTCAGGACTGTCGCTCATCGCGTTCCTTTATAGGGAGAACGGGCGCAGCGCCTATATGGTTTGGCGTGATCAGGCCCGAAGCACTTCTGCATCCCCGACCCGCCGGCCTCTACTGCGCGCCCGGCGATTTCTACATCGACCCGGTGCGCCCGGTTGATCGCGCCGTGATCACCCACGGTCACGCCGACCACGCCCGCGCGGGCCATGGTGCGGTCCTGGCGACCCGCGAGACACTGGCGATCATGGCGTCTCGCTATGGGAAGAACTTTGCCGGAAATGCGGAGGCGCTCCGCTATGGTGAGGTTTCGCGGCGTGACGGCGTCGAAGTGTCGCTTGCGCCCGCCGGGCACGTGCTTGGATCGGCGCAGGTCGTAGTCCGCTGGAAGGGCCTGACGATCGTCGTGTCCGGCGACTACAAACGCCGCCGCGATCCGACCTGCCAGCCCTTCGAGCCGATCGCCTGCGACGTCTTCGTCACCGAGGCCACCTTCGGGTTGCCGGTTTTTCGACACCCCTCAGACGCCGGTGAAATCGAGCGTCTTCTAAAGTCGGTTGGTCAGTTTCCCGATCGTACCCATGTCGTCGGGGTCTATTCGCTGGGCAAGGCGCAACGTGTCATCGGACTGCTTCGGGAGGCGGGCTGGGACCGCGCGATCCCCGTTCATGGCGCGCTGGAGGGGCTGAATGCGCTTTACGCAGAGTTTGGCGTTGAACTTGGCAACCTCGCGCGCGTCGACCCCAACTCCCGTTTCGGCCATGCCGGAGAGATCGTACTGGCGCCCCCCTCCGCAATTTCGACCCCCTGGGCGAAGCGGTTCGCCGATCCGGTCGATGCTTTCGCCTCGGGATGGATGCGAGTCCGCGCGCGGGCGCGCCAGCGAGGCGTTGAACTGCCGCTGGTGATTTCCGACCACGCCGACTGGGATGAGCTCACTGGCACTCTCGCGGAGCTTCGCCCCGGCGAAGTCTGGATCACCCACGGCCGCGAGGAGGCGTTGGCCCACTGGTGCTCCCTTCAGGGGTTATCGGCTCGGGCGCTTGAAGTGGTGGGCTACGATGAGGAGGGGGAATAGCAATGCGCGCCTTCGCCCATCTCCTTGACCGCCTTTCGCTTACGGCCTCGCGCAACGCAAAGCTGACGTTGGTGCGAGACTTCCTACGAAATACACCCGATCCTGATCGCGGCTGGGCATTGGCCGCGCTCTGTGGCGAGTTAACCTTCAAGGCCGCCAAGCCGGCCGCCATCCGCGCCACGATCGAGGCGCGGATGGACGCCACTCTCTTTGCCTGGTCGTACGATTATGTCGGGGACCTGGCCGAGACGGTCGCCCTGGCCTGGCCAGGTAGGCCGGGAGCCAATCGCCCGCCCGACCTTTCCGAGGTTGTCGATGCGCTAGCCGCTGCAAAGCGCGCCGAGGTTCCCGTCCTGATCGAGGCGTGGCTCGACGCGCTGGATGCCGACGGGCGCTGGGCGCTGCTCAAACTGGTCACCGGTGGCCTGCGGGTCGGGTTGTCCGCGAGGCTGGCGCGACAGTCCCTGGCCGACCTTGGCGGCGTGTCGGTCAGCGACATCGAGGAACTGTGGCACGGCATGACGCCGCCCTATGGTGATCTGTTCGCCTGGCTGGAAGGTCGCGGCGAACGGCCCGCCGCGGATAGGCCGGGGCGCTTCCGACCGGTAATGCTTGCACAGGCGATTGACGAACTCACGGATTTCCCCAAGCTTAATCCAGCCGACTATGCGGCCGAATGGAAGTGGGACGGGATCCGCGTCCAGGCGGTCAGCGAGCGTGGCCAGCGTCGCCTCTACACTCGAACTGGAGACGAGATTTCCGTGGCGTTCCCGGATGTCGCCGCGGCGCTGGAGTTCGAGGGCGTGATCGACGGCGAGTTGCTCGTAATGCGCAATGGCGCGGTCGGTTCTTTCGGCGACCTCCAGCAGCGGCTCAACCGCAAGACCGCAGACGCAAAACTCATGGCGTCCCATCCAGCCGGGATCCGCGCCTACGACCTGTTGCTGGCGGGCGCGATCGACGTTCGCCATCTGCCGTTCAGGCAGCGCCGCGCAAGACTTGAAGCCTTCGTCGCCGGGATCAGCGGCGAACGCATCGACCTGTCGCCTCTGCAGCCATTTGCTGACTGGGACCAGTTGGGCGCTCTGCGCATAAGTCCCCCTGGCGGCGACGCCTCCCACGCCGAGGGCCTGATGCTCAAGCGCTGGGATTCGCCCTATCTGGCGGGGCGGCCGAAAGGCCCCTGGTTCAAATGGAAACGCGACCCGCACCTGATCGATGCAGTGCTGATGTACGCCCAGCGGGGGCACGGCAAGCGTTCGGGCGTCTATTCGGATTTCACCTTCGGAGTATGGCGCGATGAAGCCGCTGGCGTCGGGCGGGCGCTTACGCCGGTCGGCAAGGCCTACTTCGGTTTCACCGACGAAGAACTGAAACTACTCGACGCCTTCGTGCGCGAAAATACCATCGAGAAGTTCGGCCCGGTTCGCTCCGTCCGCGCGGACGGCGAGGTCGGCCTGGTGCTGGAAGTCGCCTTCGAGGGCTTGCAGCGCTCGAGCCGCCACAAGAGCGGTCTTGCCATGCGCTTCCCCCGCATCAGTCGAATTCGCTGGGACAAGCCCGCGCGCGATGCCGATGAACTGGCGACGCTGGAACGGCTACTCGCTCAGAGCGCCGGAGGAACAGTCAACCGTTGAAGCCGCAGACCGCTTCGATGATCTGGTCCTGGAGGTCCGCGGTAAGGTAGGCGTGCATCGGAAGGGCCAGAACCACCTCAGCCTTGGCATCGGATACCGGAAGGCCGCCGGGGCCTCGCGGAAATGCCGCGTACGGCGCCTGGCGGTGCATAGGCACTGGATAGTAAGCGGCGCTCGGAATGCCGAGCGTCTTCAGGTGCGCAGCCAGTCCGTCGCGATTGGCATGCTCGATGACATACTGCGCCCAGGTCGAGCGACCGCTTTCAATAACGCCAGGGACCGAAAGACAGAACCCCTCCAGCCCTTCGCCATAGCGCCGCGCAACGCCCTGGCGCTGGACGATCTCGTTCTCGAACACCGTCAGTTTTTCCAGCAGGATCGCCGCTTGCAACGTGTCGAGCCGCGAGTTCATGCCGATGCGGGCGTTGAGATATTTCGCGTCGTGCCTGAAATCGGCGCCTTGGGTGTCGCTGGCGGTCGCCTTGCCGTGGATGCGCAGCGAATCCATCCGCTCCCAAAGCGTCGCATCGTGGGTCAGCACCGCGCCGCCGTCGCCGTAGCAGCCCAGCGGCTTGGCGGGAAAGAAGCTGGTCGTGGCGACGTCGGCCCAGGCGATCGGATGGCGGCCATCCAGTGTACCGCCGAAGCCCTGCGCCGAGTCGGCTATCAGCTTCAGGCCGTGACGGCGGCAAATCTCGCTGAGGCGCGGATAGTCCGCGGGCTGACCGAACAGGTCGACGGCGATCACCGCCGCGGGCCGTAGTCGTCCGTCGGCCTTGATCTGGTCGATGGCGGCTTCCAGGTGATCGGGATCAATATTGTAGGTATCCGGTAGGATATCGACGAACACCGGCGTGGCGCCGGACCAGGGTATAACCTCGGCCGTCGCGGTAAACGTGAACGAGGGGCAGAACACAGCGTCCCCCGGGCCGATCTCCCAGGCCATCAGCGGTAGGGCGAGCGCGTCGGTGCCATTGGCGCAGGAAAGCGCCAGGCGCGCGCCGCAGAAGTCGGCGAGACGCGACTCCAGTTCGCGAACCTCCGGGCCCATCACATATGCGCCATGGGCCAGTACCCGCGCGATCGCGGCGTCGATCTGTGGTTTGAGCCGCGCCTGCTGGGCGGCGAGGTCGATGAAGGCGATCATGGCGCGCGCCGACAGTCCGCGTTTATCCGTCCGGCGAAACAAAACCTGTATCGGTTCATTTCGGGACCATGGCGCCGGCAAGGAATGCGGCGAGGTCGCCGTCCTCGAACAGCAGACCGGAGACTCCGGCGCGGCGGGCCGCTTCCATGTCTGACTCCTTGTCTCCGATCAGCATCGAACGGTTGGGATCGATATCCCAGTCGGCGATGGCCCGCAGGATCATGCCGGGGTTGGGCTTGCGATCGGGATGATCGGGATGCCGGAATGCCGGGACGAGGGCATCGGCATGATAGGGGCAGATATAGAACGCGTCGATCCTGGCTCCGATGGTCGCGAGATCCGCCTGCATCGCTGCGTGCAGCCGGTTCATGTCGGCCTCGCTGAACATGCCCCGCGCCACGCCCGACTGGTTGGTGATCACGATCGCCAGCCGCCCAGCCCGATTGACCGCCGCGATGGCCTGACGCGCGCCGGGTATCCATTCGAACCGCTCAAGCTCGCCGACATAGCCGTAATCGACGTTAAGTACGCCGTCCCGATCGAAGAACACGGCGGTTCGCTGATCTTTAACGGCTTCCCGCACGGCGTCCTACGTCCTAAAGTCGGCTGATGGTTACCCAACCAAGGTACAGCGGCTTAGAGTCTTCGCCAAAAGTTCCCGCCAAGCCCGATCATATCGCGGCGGCGATTCGCACGGTGCGTGCGGAAATCAATGGTCTTGAGGCATTGGGCGAAGCCTTCGCCAACGGGCTGCGGGCGCCGTTTGACGCCGCGGTGGAGGCGATTCGCGAGGCCAAGGGCCGGGTGGTTGTGACAGGCATGGGCAAGAGCGGGCACGTGGCGCGGAAGATCGCCTCGACCCTGGCGTCCACCGGTACGCCGGCATTCTTCCTGCATCCCGGCGAGGCGAGCCATGGCGACCTCGGCATGGTGACCGCCGGTGATGTAGTGCTGGCGATATCCTGGTCCGGGGAAACGCCGGAGCTGCGTGCGGTGATCAATTTCTGCACCCGGTTCGGCGCTCCGCTCATCGCCATGGCATCGGACGCCAACAGCGCCCTCGCCGACGCGGCAGACATAGCCCTGATCCTGCCGCAGGCCGAGGAGGCGTGCCAGAATACGCGCGCGCCGACCACTTCGACGACCATGCAACTGGCCTTCGGCGACGCCCTGGCGATCGCGCTGCTGGAGGCGCGCGGATTCTCCGCCGCCGACTTCAAGAACTTCCATCCCGGCGGCAAGCTCGGCGCGCAGTTGATCACCGTTGGCGATCTAATGGCCCGTGGCGAAAATCTGCCGAAGGTGCCGATCACTGCCAGCATCTACGACGCCATCGTCGAGATCACACGCACCCGCTATGGCGGCGTTGCGGTCGTCAATGAAGAAGGCGCGCTGGTCGGCGCCTTCACCGACGGCGACCTGCGCCGTGCGTTGCCTGGGGCAGATCTGTCGAGTTCGGTCGTCGAGCACATGACCCATTCGCCGGTGTTCGTTCATCCCCACCTGCTGGCGACCGAGGCCCTGCGGGTGATGAATGAACGCCCCAGGCCAATTCTGCTGATCTTCGCCTGCGAAAACGACCGCCTGGTCGGCGCGGTCCACATGCACGACTTCCTGCGAGCCGGCATCGCCTGACGTAGCCCTTCGCAACGGCGCAAATTGCGTCTATTGCACCGCCTCTTTGTCCTTAGCGCGCCCAATGACCCTCACACTCGACGATATCAAGGCTGCCGCCGGGCGCATCGCGGGTCACGTGGAACGCACGCCGTGCCGCTTCTCGCGGACGCTGTCCGAGATCACCGGGGCGGAAGTTTGGGTGAAATTCGAGAACCAGCAGTTCACGGCTTCCTACAAGGAGCGTGGCGCTCTCAACCGGCTTTCGCGGCTGAACGACGATGAGCGCCGCCGCGGCGTGATCGCGGCGTCCGCCGGAAACCACGCCCAGGGCCTGGCCTATCATGGCGAGCGGATGGGCATTCCCGTGACCATCGTCATGCCGGTCGGCACGCCTTTCATAAAGGTGCAGCAGACCCGCGACTTCGGCGCCAACGTGGTGATCGAGGGTGAAGGCTATGACGCCGCCTACGCAAAGGCGCTGACCCTCTGCGAGGAGCGCGGACTGGTATTCGTGCCGGCGTTCGACGATTACGACGTGATGGCCGGGCAGGGCACCCTGGCGCTCGAGATGCTGGAAGACGCCCCCGACCTCGAAGTCCTGCCGGTTCCGATCGGCGGCGGCGGGCTGATCAGTGGTGTCGCCACCGCCGCCAAGGCGATCAACCCGGATATCCAGATCATCGGCGTCGAACCGGCGATGTTCCCGTCGTTCACCGCCCGGATGCGTGGCCTGAATGCTCCGGCGGGCGGTCAGACCATCGCCGAAGGCATCGCGGTCAAGACCATCGGCAAGCTGACCTACGGTGTCGCCAGGCCGCTGATCGATGACGTCCTGCTGCTGGAAGAGCCCTACTTCGAACGCGCCATCGCCCTCTACTGCAACGTCGAGAAGACGGTGGCCGAGGGCGCCGGCGCGGCCGCCCTGGCCGCGTTGCTCGCGTTTCCCGAGCGATTCCGCGGTCGCAAGTGCGGATTGATCCTCACCGGCGGCAACATCGACCCGAGACTGCTGGCCTCCGTCCTGACCCGCGAACTGGTACGGGCGCAGCGGCTGGTGTCCCTACGGATCATCGGCGACGACCGGCCGGGCCTCCTGGCGACGGTCTCGACCGCGATCGGTGCTCTGGGCGGCAACATCCTCGAGGTGGCGCACAACCGCCTGGCTCTCGACGTGCCGGCGAAAGGCGCCGAATTCGACATCATGATCGAGACCCGCGACGCCCAGCACACCCAGGAAATAATGGATGCCCTGCGCGACAAGGGCTATCCGCCCCGGAGCGTATGATGCAACGTTTGATGAAGACCGGCGCCGCAACCTTCCTGGTACTCTGCGCCGTTCTAAGCCTGGGCGCCTGCGCGAAAAAGTCATCCGATACGACTGACACCGGCAAGGCATTCCTGGCCCAGAACGCAAAGGCGCAAGGCATCCACATCACCGCTTCGGGTCTGCAGTACCGTGTCCTGCAGTCTGGTCCGACGAACGGCCTGCGGCCGAAGTCTGCCGACGAGGTTAAGGTCAACTACGAGGGCAAGCTGCTCGACGGCACGATTTTCGACTCCTCCTATCAGCGGGGAGCGCCGGTGGTGATGACGGTCCGCGATCTCGTCCCCGGCTGGGTCGAGGCCCTGCAGATGATGCGTCCGGGCGACCAGTGGCTGCTCTACGTGCCGCCCGCGCTCGGCTACGGTGACAAGGGCGCCGGCCCGATCCCTCCCAACAGCGTCCTGGTGTTCAAGCTCGAACTGATCGCCGTCGCCCCCGACCCGGGCTCCATCGCCAAGGGATAGGCCGCATGCCGACCGTTGCCGTCCGCGCCGCTTTGCCGGATGATTCGCCCCTGATCCTCCAGTTCATTCGCGATCTTGCGGACTACGAGCGTCTGTCTCACGAGGTGAAGATCACCGAGAGCAACGTGCGGGATCTGCTATTCGCGCCCAACCCGCGCGCCTTCTGCGACCTCGCCGAGGTCAACGGCGAGCCTGTCGGCTTCGCATTCTGGTTCTACAACGTCTCGACCTTTGAGGGCCGTTGCGGGATCTACCTTGAGGATCTGTTCGTTCGCCCTGCCGCCCGCGGGTTTGGCGCCGGCAAGTCGCTCCTCGCCCATCTGGCGCGCCGCTGTGTCGCCGAAGGGCTCGGCCGCCTGGAGTGGGCGGTGCTCGACTGGAACGCCCCCGCCATCGCTTTCTATGACAGCCTCGGCGCCGCCGCTAAGACCGAATGGATTACGCGCCGGCTGTCCGGCGAGCAACTTCAGGCGCTGGCCGTCGCCTGATCAAGCAGGCCGTGCTCCCGCCCCGGCTTGCGCCTCAAACCGAAGCCAAGCATAAGCCGCCACAGGCGGTCCTTCCCTAACCGGAGGGCCAAGAGGGAATGCGGTGACGGGATCTGATCCCTAATCCGCGGCTGTGCCCGCAACTGTGAGCGGTTAGAGTCCGCGTCCGTTCCGTCCCCAAAAGGGGCCGGCGCCACTGGGAAACCGGGAAGGCGAGGGCGAGGACATCGACGACCCGCAAGCCAGGAGACCTGCCGCCGCTGTCGCTCGTCCGGGGTCCGGGTTCAGACCATCGGCGCGGGAAGCCGCAAGCTTCTCTTTGCAGCGACTTCGTCGGCCGGCGCGCCGCCTCAGTCGCTGAACGCCCCGCGGCGCCGCGCGTGGCCGGAGACAGACGCCATGCGCGCCATCCACCTTTTCATTCCGCTATCGCTGGGTCTGTTCGCCCCGGCTCTTGCCGATCCATCCACTCCGGTCAGCGAGGTCGTCGTCACCGCGACCCGCCTGCCCGCCGAGCTTGTCGATGCCCCTGACGCCCATGTCGTCGATCGGGCCGAGATCGAGCAACGTCAGGCGAGCTTCGCCGCCGACGTCCTGCGTCTGATCCCTGGCCTTGCGGTCACCGACGACGGAGCTTTCGGCGGGGTCACCAGCGTCCGTATTCGCGGCGCTTCGTCGGACAAAACCCTGGTGCTCATTGATGGCGTGATCCAGAACGATGCGTCCCAGCCGTCCGGCGGCTATGATTTCGGCGCACTGGACCTGTCGGACGTCGAGCGTGTCGAGGTTTTGTCGGGACCGCAGGGATCGCTGTGGGGCTCGGACGCGATCGGCGGTGTCATCTCGCTGACCACGCGTGAGGAAGACGGCCTGCGCGGCAGTGTCGAGGGCGGTTCGCTCGACACGGTAAGGGGATCGCTCGGCGCCGGCGTCAGTCATGACACTTGGGCGCTCGGCATCGATGCGTCCGGCTACCGTAGCGACGGCGTGTCGAAAGCCGACGGTTTCCGGGGCAACGACCCGTTCTACGAGTGGACCGCGGGGCTGTCCGGCCGGGTGACGCTGAGCCCGATTCTCAGCCTCGACGGCCGTATGCGCTATGCCAACTCACACACCGATATCGCCGGCTATCCGCCGCCCAACTACACGCTCGCCGACGACTCCGAATACGCCACCTCAAAATCTTGGACCGGCTTTGTGCGGGCGAAACTGGTCGGCCCGTGGGGCTTCACTAACACCCTGCTACTGAGCGGCTACGACATCGATCGGGCCTCGCTGGGCGGTCTCTATCCATCTGGTTACCGGGCGCAGCGTGGCGACATCCGCTGGACCGCGGAGAAGGGCGCACCGACCGATCCATTTGGCGTGGCGTTCGGCGTCGAGCGCGACGCGACCCGGGCAACGCTAAGTGACGGTTCCGCCGCCAATCTCGGCGACACCTCCGCTTTCCTGATCGGACATGTGCGCCCGTTGCACCCGCTCTCGGTGACAGCCAGCATCCGCTACGATGCGCCGGATAGTTTTGGCGGTCGTGCAACCGCCCGGGCCGGCGGCGTCTACGATCTGGGCGCCGGCCTTGCCATCACCGGAGACTGGGGACAGGGTTTCAAGGCCCCGACCATCAGTCAGATCGCCTGTGACTTCTGCTACCCGTCGGGACCATCGGTCGGCCTGAAGCCCGAGGTCGCCGAGGGCTGGGACGCCGGTTTGCGCGAGCGCACCTCCAACGGACGCTTCGAGCTCTCTGTCGCCTACTTCCGTCTCGCCGTACGTGACGAGATCAGCTACGGCGTCGGCCGCTACGTCAATATCGATCGCGCACTGTCATCGGGCGTCGAGACGGATGCGACGGCCCGGTTGACCCGTTCCCTGTCCCTGAAGGCCGAGTACAGCCACACTGACGCCACCGATGTTTCCACCGGCGCCAGCCTGCCGCGCGTTCCGAAGGATACCGGCTCTGTCAGCCTGCTGTGGAACCAGGGCGCTTTCAATGGCGCAGTCACCGTTCGCTCGGAGAGTTCCCAGGCTGATGTCGATCCCAACAGCTTCCTGCCCGCGCTGCGTCCCGGCTTCGTGCTGGCCGACATCGCGGCGGGCTATCGCCTGAACCGAAATCTGGAGGTGACCGCACGGGTCACCAATGTGGCGGATACCCATTATCAGGAGGCGCTCGGCTACGGCGAGCCGCGCAGGATGTTCCTGGTCGGCTTCCGCTGGCGCGACTGACCCGCGCTCAGGCCGCCGCCCAGCGCCGGGGCGTGATCACCTCGGGGTTCTCCAGCGCCATGCCGTCCCAGTCGAGATCGGGCGGCGGCTTGGCGGAGGCGGCGATGACGGCGTTCAGTTCACCGACGGTGGCCGCGCCGACGATGACGGCGGTGGCCTCGGGGCGCGACAGGGCGAAACCCAGCGCGGCCTGCAGCGGATCGCTTCGCCCTTCGGCGATCAGCCGGCGGGCGCGGGACAGGCGGCTGATCGCGGCCTGGCCAAGCTGGCTGGGCGCGCGGTCGGGCGGCAGGAACAGCAGGCCGTTGAGGAAGATCGAGCGCATGTGCACCTCGACGCCCAGGTCGCGAACAGTCGCCAGACTGCCGTCCACCAGCAGTCGTTGGTCGAGCAGGCTGGCCGGCGCCTGGATCAGGTCCGGCTGGAATCGCTTGGCAAGGCCGACCGGGTCGTCCGAGGCGTAGGCCGATATGCCCACCCGCGCGAAGAGGCCCTCGTCGCGCATGCTCTTGAGGCAGCTCCAGTAGTGCGCCCCGTACGACGAGAACAGGTCGCCGGCCGACTGCACCATGATCGCGTCGGCCCTGTTCAGGCCCAGGCGGGCGAGGGATGCACGGGTTTCGGACTCGACATACTGCGGGCCGCGGTCGCCGCGCGGCGCCTTGACGGTTATCCGAAAGCCGCTCGGCCGCGGCATTACCGCGCCCAGCACCGCTTCGCCATGCATGGAGGCCGCGCCGGTGTCGAGCACGCCCAGGCCCGCGCGCGCGGCGATGCTGAGCATATCGCGCACCTCCGCCTCGGGCGGTCTGCCGCGCCCTCGAGGGCTGTCCAGACCAAATTGCGCGGCGCCGAGACCGAGCTTCGAGGTCAGAGAATGCAAGGGCGTTGGTGTCATTCGATACGCTTTTCGCAAAACTTGACGCGATACTGCGCGCGAAGTCGTAAAGAACAGGTATCGACAAACTTTCTCGTTCGTTAACTGGGGGATCATGAGTCCAATCCTGCCCGACTGGCCCCTGTTCGGTTTCGATGACGATGCCCGACCAGCTTTAAGCGCCGCGAGGGCGGCTGGAGAGCCTGCCGCCCTCGCCACAATCGTAGCGCTCGACGGGGGCGGCCCGCGTCCGGTCGGCACCCAGATGGTGATCGCCGGCGACAGCGTCTCGGGCTTCCTCTCCGGCGGCTGTCTGGAAGCAGACGTCGTCGGTCACGCCCAGGCGGTGCTGGAGGATGGCGTCCCCCAGCGGCTGATCTACGGCCAGGGTAGTCCGTGGCCGGACATCCGCCTGCTGTGCGGCGCCCGCATAGAGGTGCAGCTTGAGCGGATAGCGCCGGATGATCCGGCCACCCGTCGGCTGCTTGAGCTCCGCGACGCCCGCGAGCCGGCCGAATGGATCAGCGATGGCGAGCGCCGCGAATGCGCGCCTCCCGCCCAGGCGCCGGAGCCCTGGCAGGGGGCGTTCGCCCGCACCTACCAGCCGGTCATTCGTCTGATCGTGCTCGGTGGCGATCCGACCGCGCTGGCGATCGCCACGCTCGGGGCGCAGGCCGGCTGTGAAACCACCCTGGTGCGCCCGATGGGGCCGGTTGATCCGCCGCCTATTCCTGGTGTGGCATACAGTCGCGGCGACCCTGGCCTGGCGCTGCAGTCCATCGGACTCGATGCCTGGACGGCTGTCGCGGTCGCTACCCATGATGCCGAGACTGATCATGCGGCCCTGATCGTCGCCCTGCCGTCAAAAGCCTTCTATGTCGGCGCCCTCGGCGCGCGCCGCCGGGTCCCGGAACGTCGCGATGCTCTGGAGCGGGCCGGTGTCTCGTCGGAAGAACTCGCCAGGCTCTGCGCGCCGATCGGTCTCGACATCGGCGGCAAGGCGCCGTGGGAGGTTGCGGTCGCCGTGATGGCGGAGATCACCGCCAGACGATACGCAGTGAACTAGCCGGCGGGCTTGAAGGATGCTTCGCTGCAGCCTTCCGATTTCGCGCGGTCGAGTGCGTCGCCGAACCGGCTGACCTTGAACATCGTGGGGCGGGATTTTTCGGAGGCGCGTATGGCGACGCGATTGGCGTCTCGCAGGTAGGCGGCGGGCAGGGCGACGTCGCCGCCGACCGGATCGTCGACCCAGCCTCGGCGGGGGAAGAACCCGTGGAGTTCGACCTCATGAAAAGCGTCGGAGACCGGTCTGGCGGGATCGTCGTCGACCTTGAAGAAGGCGTGGGTGGTGTCGATGCCGCTCTTGATATGCAAGATCACCGTTTCGTTGCGATAGTGCATGCGGCTGGTCTTCACCGAACAGACGATCGCATCGGTGAACACGTCATGTCCGACGGTGATCTTCCAGCCGCCCGTCACATAGTGATGTGTCTTCACCTGCGCCGGGTGCGGCTGGCCCGGGTGCAGGACCGACGTCAATGCCAAAGCGGCCGCCAACAACATCAGGAAACTCTCCGCCCGTTCGAACCAGCGCTTTTAACAGGCGCGCCCCCGCCTTGCCATGATCTCATCGAACGACGGTCAGGCGAGCCGGTCGAGCAGTAGAGTGTCGACTGGTTCACCGATGCCGATAGCCGCCGCTCCGGCGCGCCGTCGCAGCAACGCGTCGGAGCCCGCGAACACACTGACCAGCGCCGAGTCCTGGTCGGCGAACGGCGTCGTCAGGATCGCACCGTCCTCGGCATAGCTCAGCCGCGCCCGCATCCAGTGCTCGCGGTTACCATTGGCGCCGATTGGCATCGTGCTGCGGGACCGCACCAGCCGGAGAGCGGTTGCACCACCCTGCATCGCCGCCAACAGGGGCCTCAGGAACAGCTCCGCGCAGACCATGGCCGACGCCGGGTTGCCGGGCAGTCCCACCACGCGCCGACCGTCGGAGAGCGATCCGAACCAGGTCGGCTTGCCGGGGCGGACCGCGACGCTTTCGACGATCATCTCCAGTCCGAGGGCTCGCATCGCCGGCTTGACCAGATCGTGGTCGCCAACCGAGGCGCCGCCAATAGTGACGATAAGATCGCCGCCGGCGCCGGCGACCGCCTCGGTCGTTCTGGCTGCGTCATCGCCGACCTCGGTCAGGGCGTGGGGTTCGCCACCCCAGGTTTCGATCAACGCACAGAGCGCGGTGGTGCCCGAATTGAATATCTGGAAGGGGCCGGGCGCCGCCCCAGGCGCCACGATCTCCTCGCCTGTGGACAGCACCACAACGCGCGGCCGCCGGGCGACCCGCACTGTATCCGCGCCTGCCGAAGCGGCGAGAGACAGTTTCCAGGCGTCCAGCCGCGCGCCCGCCTTTAGCAGTACCGCTGCGGCTCTGAAGTCCTGTCCCGCGGGCCTGATGTTGCGTGGATCGCTTACGGCGGGAATGACCACATGGTCGCCGTCGCGGGTGGCGTCCTCCTGGATCACCACGGCGTCGGCGCCGGCGGGCACAGGGGCGCCGGTGAATATCCGCACCGCCTCGCCCGGACAGAGTGCGCCGGTGAATCCGCGACCGGCGGCGCTCTCTCCAACGACGCGCAGTCGCCCCGGACCATCGCTGGCCCGCACCGCCCACCCGTCCATCGCCGATGCGGCGAAGGGAGGCTGGTCGCGGATCGCCTGGACATCGACGGCCAGTGTTCTGCCGAGCGAGGCGTGGAGAGGGACATCTTCGGCGTCCATCTTCACCGCCGCCGCCAGCATCCGCTCGCGGGCGTCCTCGACGCTCAGCAGCCTCATGACGCGCGCCACTCGCCAGAGGCGCCGCCGCTTTTCTCCAGCAGCTTTACGCCATCGATGACCATGCCGCGTTCGGCGGCCTTGAGCATGTCGTAGATGGTCAGGCAGGCGACCGATACCGCCGTCAGCGCCTCCATCTCCACGCCGGTCGGGCCGGTGGTCTTGACCCTTGCGGTTACCGCCAGTCCGCCTTCGGCTTCCTCGACGGTGACCTCGACCTTCGACAGGGCCAGGGGATGGCAGAGTGGGATAAGTTCGGCGGTTCGTTTCGCGGCCATCACGCCGGCGATCTCCGCCACCGCTCGCACGTCGCCCTTCTTGCCCTGGCCGGACATCGCCAGCGCGCGCGTCTCCGGCGTCATGCGCACGAAGCCCTCGGCGAGGGCTTCCCGAGCGGTAGCCGGCTTGGCCGAGACATCGACCATCCGCGCCCGACCCGCTTCGTCCAGGTGAGTCAGCCGGCTCATGACTCCAGCAGCCTCGGCATCAGCTCGACCATGTTGCAGGGGCGATGGCGGCTGTCGAGCTGAGCGGAAATCACCTTGTCCCAGCCATCCTTCACCGCTCCGTTCGAGCCCGGCAGGCAGAACACGAACACTCCCTTGATCAGCCCGGCCAGCGCCCGCGACTGCAACGTCGACAGGCCGACCGACTGATAGCTCACCAGATGGAAAATGATGGAGAAGCCCTCCATTCGCTTGTCGAGCAGGGGCTCGACCGCTTCGGGCGTGACATCCCGGCCGGTGATGCCGGTGCCGCCGGTGGTGACGATGACATCGACGTCACCCGCCGCAACCCAGGTCTTGACCTGCGCCCTGATGGCCTCGACTTCGTCCCTCACGATCGTCCTGGCCGCGAGCACATGGCCTGCCGTCGCCGCCCGCTCCGCCAGCAGATTGCCCGACGTGTCGTTCGTCTCGTTGCGCGTGTCCGAGACCGTCAGCACCGCAATCCGCACGGGCGTGAACACCGCTGCCTCGTCGTAACGCCCGCCGGGTGTGAGGGTCATGCTCGCAATCTCCAAAGTGTATATTCGAGGCCTAGTCCCACCGCGCCACATCGCCAAGATCGCGGGCGGTCGGTTCGATCCAGTGTTCGCCGTCCGGGCCGTGTTCCTTCTTCCAGAAGGGCGCGCGTGATTTCAGGTAGTCCATCAGGTAGTCGCAGGCTTCAAACGCCTCGCGCCTATGCGCCGACGCCGTCAGCACCAGGACGATGGGCTCGCCGGGCGTGATCCGGCCGACACGATGGATGATGCTGACGTCCTGCAGTGAAAAGCGCTCGCTGGCCGATTCGGCGATCCGGGCGATCTCGCTTTCCGTGAAGCCGGGATAGGCTTCCAGTTCCAGCCCCTCGCCGCCATCGCGCCGGGCGATGCCCAGGAAGCTGGCGACCGCGCCGGCCTGGCTCCGTCCACGGCAGAAGTCATTCAGTTCACCGCCGGGGTCGAAGCTCTGGTCGGTAAGGCGGATCATCCGCCGCTCATGGCCGGCATGAAGGCGACCTCGCTGCCCTCATTGAGGGGACTGTCATCGCGAGCCAGAACCCGGTCGACAGCGGCCTGTACGCCGGGCGCCGCGAGCGCCCGCGATAAAGCCGGGTCGTCCGCGCAGATTAGGGCCTTCAGCGCCGATAGCGTCGCCGGATCCGGGGTGCAGGTCTTTTCACGCCAGCCGGCGACGTCCCGGAGCTTACCAAACAACAGCACGCGGACCATGTCCTAGCCTCCCGTCGTCGACATATGCCGGGACACGGACGGCGCCGTCCCGCGATCGATGCGGAAGTCGTGACCCTTGGGCTTGCGATCGACACCGCCGGCGATCGCCGCGACGAGTTCGGCGTCTGTCGCGCCCGCGCGGATCACCGCCCGCAGATCGGTCGCGTCTTCCTGGCCTAGACAGGTGTGCAATGTGCCGGTGCATGTCAATCGCACCCGATTGCAGCCCTCGCAAAAATTGTGCGTCATCGGCGTGATCAGGCCCAGACGCCCGCCGGTCTCGGCGATCTCGACATAGCGCGCCGGGCCGCCCGTGCTGACCGTCAGATCGCGCAGCGTCCAGTAGCTTTCCAGGTCGCGGCGCACGTCGGCCAGTGACAGGAACTGATCGGTGCGATCCTCGTCGATCTCGCCCATCGGCATGGTCTCGATCAGCGTGATGCCCATGCCGCGCGCGTGCGCCCACTGGATTAGGGCGGGAATCTCGGCGGCGTTGTCGCGGGCCAGCGCCACGGCGTTGATCTTCACCGCGATCCCCGCCGCCCGCGCCGCGGCGATGCCGGCCTGCACCTGCGCCAGGTCGCCGCCGCGCGTCAGCCGCCGGAACAGCTCCGGGTCAAGCGTATCCATCGAGACATTGACACGCCGCACGCCAAAACCCGCCAGCGCCTCGGCGAAAATGGCAAGGCGGGTACCATTTGTTGTCAACGTCAGCTCATCGAGCGCGCCGGTCTGAAGGTGCCCCGAAAGTCTCTGGACTAGCCCCATCAGGCCCTTGCGCACCAGCGGTTCACCGCCGGTCAGCCGCAGCTTGCGAACACCCTGGCTGATGAACACCGACGCGATCCGGTCGAGTTCCTCCAGCGTCAGCACTTCGGCCTTCGGCAGAAAGGTCATATGCTCGGCCATGCAGTAGACGCAGCGCAGGTCGCAGCGGTCGGTGACCGACAGGCGCAGATAGCTCACCGTTCGGCCCAGGCTGTCGGTCAGGCCCGCTGGCGCTGGACGGGCGCGTGGTGAAGAGGCGTCAAATGGCGTCATTGCCGCACTTACATAGGAGGAATTCGAGCATGACGACAGAGGGGGATGCGATGGCGAGGTTGGAAGCCATCGTCCTGGCGGGCGGCGCCGGATCGCGTTTCGGCGGCCGCAAGCTCACCGCGCCCTGGCGTGGAGGGGTGTTGCTCGACGGCGCGCTTTCGGCGGCGTTCGCCGCTCCGGTCCGTTCGATTTTCGTCGTCACCGGCGCCGACCCGGATGTCGAACACGCGGCGATTGATTTCGCTGAACAGCGAGGGGAGGACACCCGGCTGCGCCTCGTCCATGCTGCCGATTTCGCAACGGGTATGTCCGCCAGCCTCAAGGCGGGCATCGCCGCCCTTCCGGCCGACGCCGACGGCGCCTTTGTCTTCCTCGGCGACATGCCACGCGTCCCCCACACGGTCCTGCCTCTTCTCGCCTCCGCCCTTGCCAACGGCGCTGTCGCCGGCGCCCCGACCTTCGACGGCCGCCGAGGCCACCCGGTCCTGTTCTCCCGCGACCTCTTCACCCCGCTGCTCGCCCTCGACGGCGACGAAGGCGCCCGCAACGTGCTGTCCACGTTAGGGGCTTCCCTCGCTGAAGTTCCCTGTTCCGACCGAGGGGTTTTGCTGGACGTCGACCAGCCAGGCGATCTCTCTCATGCGGAATAGGCAGCCAATGGCATGCCTGTGCCCTGCTTCCGATCAGCCCTTCACCATCGGCAGGCTGGTGGTCGGCTTTCCGGTCATCGCCAGCAGGGCGTTGGCGACAGCGGGGCCGATGACCGGGGTGCCGGGTTCGCCTACGCCAGTGGGACGAGACGTCGAGGGCAGGATGTAGGTCTCGACGTTGGGCGCCTCGTTCATGCGCAGGACGCGATAGCTGTCGAAGTTCTTCTGCTCGACAATGCCGTCCTTCAGCGTGACCTGACCGTAGAGGATGGCGGAGAGGCCCAGGCATGTGCCGCCTTCCATCTG
>JANXTX010000186.1 GCA_025352165.1 Caulobacteraceae bacterium
CGCCAGCGCGCCGCCGTTCACCTGCACCGACCCGCTGCCCGTCACCGCCCCGTTCAGGCCCAGGGTTCCCGCCGTCGCCAGCAGCGTACCGGTATTGTTGATCGCGCTCTGGATGATCAGGCCGCCCGCGCCGGTCGACTCCACCAGACCCGCGTTGGTTATCGTGTTGGCTCCCGCGTTGAGGATCAGCGCGCCCGCGGCGTTGCCGTTGACCACCCCGCCGATCTTGTTGGCCAGCGTCATCTGCCCGCCGCCGATGTTGCCAGCCCCCGAGATGGTGTTGCTGGTGTTGTTCAAAACCGCGCCGACCCCGGTGATCGTCGAAGTCCCCGTCGCATCCAGCACAAGCGAACCGGCCCCGCCGAGGGTCGCCCCGGCGGCCGCGATGGTCAGCGTTGAGCCGGTCAGCGTCAACGCAGCGTTATTGGTTATCGCCCCCGATAAGTTGACCGTAGAGGCGGTGATCGTCGTCTGGGTCGCCGAGAGCGAGGCTCCGGCATTCAGGTTCAAAGTCGCAGCGCTGAACGCCAGCGTCCCCGAACCCGCAACCGCGCCGGCGATCGTGTCGGTTCCCGTCAGCGTCAGCGTGTTCCCGGCGTTGATCGACAGCGTGCCGGCGGTCGAGTTGAACACTCCCGCATAAGTAAGGCTCGTCGCCAGCGTCACCGTGCCCGCGCTGATCGTCCAGCCGGAGGCGGTGAAGGTCACGCCGCTCGCGAGAGTCTCCGAACCACCCGCGAACGTTAGTGTTCCCACCCCGCTGATCGCGCCCGATAGGGTCGAGGTTCCCCCGGTGAAGGTCAGGGAACCAGCATTGGCGATCGCGCCACTGAGCGTATTGGTTCCGCTGATCGAGAGCGCGCCGCCCAAGGCGACAGTCAGGGACCCCGCCGTCTGAGTCCAGTTGGCGCTCGACGTCACTGAGCCATTCACAGTGACCGTCCCGCCGGTCTGAGTTATCGACGCGGCCGCCAGGCTTGAACCGCCGTTCAGCACTATTCCACCGGCGCTCAAAGTCACGGTCTCGGATCCACCGAGGCTGCCGTTGACCGCCAAAATGCCGCCGTTGACTTGCACGGACCCGCTGCCGGTTTCTGCCGCGTTCAGGCTCAGGGTTCCAACAGTGGCCACCAAGGCTCCGGTATTCGCAACGGCGCTTTGGATGATCACGCCGCCGACACCAGTCGACTCAATCAGACCAGCGTTCGCCACGGTGTTGGCGCCTGTGTTGATGGTCAGCGACAGGGCGCCATTGCCGTTGATCGTGCCAAGCGTCTTGTTCACCAAGGTCAACTGGCTGTTTCCGAGCGTCCCCGGTCCAGAGATGGTATTATCGACATTGTTGAAAGTGGCCCCCACACCCGCACCACCGATGGCTGTGGCGCCGCCCGCGTCCAGGCTCCAACTTCCCGCACCGCTTACAGTGACGCCGGCCGTTCCCACCACCAGTGTCGATGCAGCTACGGTCACCAAGGCGCCGTTGCTGATCGCTCCCGACAGGCTGACACTAGACGAGGCGATGGCTGTCAATGTCGTCGACAACGCCGCGCCGGAGGCAAGGGTGAGATTGGCGCCTGTCACCGAAAGAGTGCCTGTGCCGGTCACTGTTCCAGCAATGGTGTCCGTGCCTGTAAGCACCAGCGATTTGTTCTTGTTTAGACTGATTTTGCCGCCGACGTCATTGAACACTCCCGCATAGGTAAGGCTCGTCGCCAGCGTCACCGTGCCCGCGCTGACTGTCCAGCCGGAAACCTTGACCGATGCGCCCGTTCCTATCGTCTCGGAACCACCGGTGAAGCTGATCGTTCCAGCCCCGCTGATCGCGCCCGTGAGGTTCGAGGTTCCAGCTGTGAATGTGATTGCGCCCGCGGTGCTGATGGCGCCGCCGAGTGTATTGGTTCCGCTGATCGACAACGCGCCACCCAAGGCGACGGTCAGGGTTCCCGCCGTCTGCGTCCAGTTGGCGCTCGACGTCGCCGAGCCGTTGACCGTGACCGTCCCGCCGGTCTGCGTCATCGACGCCGAAGCAAGGCTCGAACCGCCATTCAGCACCAGGCCGCCAGCGCTCAGCGTCACCGTTCCGGTCCCGCCCAGGCTGCCGTTGACCGCCAGCGCGCCGCCGTTCACCTGCACCGACCCGCTGCCCGTCACCGCCCCGTTCAGGCCCAGGGTTCCCGCCGTCGCCAGCAGCGTACCGGTATTGTTGATCGCGCTCTGGATGATCAGGCCGCCCGCGCCGGTCGACTC
>JANXTX010000193.1 GCA_025352165.1 Caulobacteraceae bacterium
CTGGTCGAGCGCCTCGAGGATATTGCAATATCGAGAGCCGAGGCGGCCTCCCGCGAAGGCGCCGCGCCGGCGACGATCGACGACATCGCCGGCGCCTATGGCAAGCTCACGCAATCGCTGCGCCGCACCCTGGCCATGGAAGCCCGCCTGGCCGAACAATTGAAGGCGCACCGTCTCGGCGCGGTCGCGACGCGCATCGCCGACCACGAAGATACGATCAAAGTCGTCCACAAGTTGGTCGATGATAATATCGAACACTCGCTGACCAAGGCGATACGGCGTGAGCGCCCCGACGCCGGGCGCGAGACGAACGAACGTCTGCTGATGGACATGTTCGAACGCCTGAATGACTCGGATGATTTCGACGATTACCGCGAGCGCCCGCCCGGCGAGACCATTGCGAAGCTGTGCGCGGTGTTTGGACTTGATCCCGAGTTCTGCATCCAGGCCGACGACGAAACCTGGATGGTCCGCCACGGGAATCCTCCTCCCTCCCCTTTATGGGGAGGGACAGATCGCAACGCGATCAGGGTGGGGAACGGTGAAGCTTCCGAAGCCTCTCAGGCAAAGCGGCCAACCCCGACAGACCCTGGCGGCGGAGGCGCACCCCACCCTGACGCTTTCAGCGTCTGCCCCTCCCCATGAAGGGGAGGGAGGTCTCCTAACCGCCCAGCACCGCCATCGCCGCCTCGCGTACCCGCGCGAGGTCGCCGGCGTTGTAGTCCGTTGCAGCCCCAAAGCCCCAGACCGGACCCGGCCAGGCCGCATCGTCCACCCGCCGCCCCACGACATGCACGTGCAACTGCGGCGTGACATTCCCCAACGCCCCCACATTCAGCTTGTCCACCGGCCGTCCCAGCGCTTCACCAACCGCGCGCACCGCCCGGCCGGCCAGGACGATCTCGTCCATCAGGGTGGATCGGTCCGCCGCGACCAGGTCCTCGATCTCCCGCGCGCCCTCCACCCGCGGGATCAGCACCAGCCAGGCGAAGCGCGCGTCGCGCTGCAGCCGCACGTCGCACAGCGGCAGACTGGCCAGTCTCTCGGAGCCGGCGTCGAAGGCGGGATCATGCGTGAACATGCCCCAGCCTTGCAGGCTCGCGGCTGGCGGTCTAGACCGCCCGCGAATTTCACTTTCCAAGCATTGAAGGAGTCCGCCCATGGCGCGAGCCAAGATCGCCCTCATCGGCGCCGGTATGATCGGCGGCACACTGGCCCACATCGCCGCCCGCGAGGCATTGGGCGATGTCGTGCTGTTCGACATCGTCGATGGTGTGCCGCAGGGAAAGGCGCTCGACCTCAACGAGGCGACGCCGGTGTTCGGCTCCGATGTCCTGCTGAAGGGCGCCAGCGACTATGCGGAGATTGCCGGGGCCGATGTCTGCATCGTCACCGCCGGCGTGCCGCGCAAGGCGGGCATGAGCCGCGACGACCTGCTCGGCATCAACCTGAAGGTCATGAAGGCGGTGGGCGAGGGCATCAGGACCCATGCGCCGAACGCCTTCGTCATCTGCATCACCAACCCGCTGGACGCCATGGTCTGGGCGCTGCGCGAATTCTCCGGCCTGGCGCACAACAAGATCGTCGGCATGGCCGGCGTTCTCGACTCGGCGCGGTTCCGTTTCTTCCTGGCCGAGCGCCTGGGCGTGTCGGTTCAGGACATCCATGCCTGGACCCTCGGCGGCCATGGCGACGACATGGTGCCGATGGTCCGCCACTCCACCGTCGGCGGCCTGCCGCTGCCCGAATGGGTCAACCAGGGCAAGCTCACCCAGGCCGAGCTCGACGCCATCGTCCAGCGCACGCGCGGCGGCGGCGGCGAAATCGTCGCCCTGCTGAAGACCGGCTCGGCCTTCTACGCGCCCGCCGAAAGCGCCATCGCCATGGCGCGGTCCTACCTGAAGGACGAAAAGCGCGTCCTGCCCTGCGCCACCCACCTCACCGGCCAGTACGGCGTCAACGACATCTACGTCGGCGCCCCCACGGTGATCGGCGCCGGCGGCGCGGAACGCATCATCGAGTTCCCCCTCAACGAGGCCGAAACCGCCATGTTCGCCAAGTCCGTCGCCTCGGTCGAAGGCCTCATCGCCGCCTGCAAGACCATCGACCCCTGCGGAAGGCCGGCAAGCCGGTGGAACTGGTCAAGCTTAAGCACGAGGATCACCACCTGCTGATCGGCGACACACGGCTGCAGATGCTGGAGGCGACGGTGGCGTTCCTGCGGACGAACAACCCGCCTTGAGGGGGGGCCTCCCGTGGACCGCCGGCTTCCAGCCGGCATCTTTCTCAACCCCGCGACGCAGGTGATCAGGAACAGATGCCGGCTATCGCGGTAGGGACGCCCATTACTGAGCGCCCCCCGCACAGAACCGGACGTGCGGCTTTCCCGCATCCGGCTCCCACCTTGGGTGTTTGACGGCGAAGCGCTGGCGTGGCCAGGGATGGCGGATGTGAGG
>JANXTX010000194.1 GCA_025352165.1 Caulobacteraceae bacterium
CAGGTCGCCGGCGTCAAGGCGCAGATTCAGAAGCCGGGCGACTATCTGACGACGCCGATGGGCAACGAGACCATCCTGTGCGTCATGGGCGACGACCAGCAGATCCGCGCCTTCTACAATGTCTGCCAGCATCGCGGCATGTTGCTGATGGCCGAAGAGCAGGGTCACGCGAAGCGACTGGTCTGCCCCTACCACGGCTGGGCGTTCAACACCCGCGGTGAACTGAAGGCGGTCCCGGACGAGGCCGATTTCTCGCAGGGCAGCCCCTGCGGCAAGCTGAACCTGGTCGAGATTCCCTGCGAATCCTGGGCCGGATTCATCTGGTACAACATGGACCCGGACTGCCCGTCGCTGCGCGCCTCCATGCACCCGGTCGCCGACATGATCGACAGCTATCCGATGGACGACATGGTCCGCACCCACTGGATGACCGTCGAGGGTAATTTCAACTGGAAGCTGATCCAGGACAACTTCAACGAATCCTACCACGTGCCGTTCGTGCACCCGCAGCTGAAGTTCACGCTGGAGTACGCCTACGACCAGTGCCAGTTCGACCTCTACCCCAGCGGCCACGCCCGCATGCTGATGCCCGGCGGCGAGCCGGCCAGCACCCTGCGGGGCGGTGAGGAGGAAACACTCAACCGACTTAGCGAAATGCTGAGATTTTGGGAGCTCGATCCCGATGATTTCCGCGGCGGCCGCACCAGGGGCATGCGCGAGGCCCTGCAACGACAGAAGCGCCTGCTCGGCGAGTCGAAGGGCTTCGACTTCTCAACCTATCACGACGCCCAGCTGACCGATAACTGGCACTTCACGATCTTCCCGAACCTGTCGTTCAGCCTCAAACCCGACGGCAATATCTGGCTGCGCGCCCGCCCGCACAAGACCGACCCGGAGAAGTGCTATTTCGACATGTGGTACATGACCCTGTTCCCCAAGGGGACCGCCAAGTACTTCTCGCAAAGCATGCGCCAATGGGTCGACACCTCGGTTCCCGCGCCGCATCAGTACGGCAAGTCCGGTGAAATCGACCTCGGCATGACCATCAATCAGGATTTCGCGGTCTGGGAAGCCCAGCAACGCGGCCTGCACTCCCGCGGCTACCGGCGCGACTACCTCGCCGGCCAGGAGGACCGCGTCCGCTACTTCCACGAGAACCTCGAACGCTGGATGAACCCCTGATTCCTCCTCCCTCCCCCAAAGTGGGGAGGGACAGATCGCGTAGCGATCAGGGTGGGGGAAGGTGACAGAGTCAGGCGCCTCGGTCCTCCATCACCACCCCCCTAAAGCCTGATCACATACCGCTTCCGCATCGCCGCGATCACCCGCCACACGCCCCGAAATCCCGGCTCTATGACAAACGCGTCGCCCGCCCGATAACGCCGCGGCGCGCCGCCGTCCGGAACGATCTCGCACTCGCCGTCGAGCATCTGGCAGAACTCCCACTCGTCATAGCTGACGCTCCAGGCTCCCGGCGTTGCGGCCCACTCGCCGACGAAGGTGTGCTCGCTCATCTGATAACCGTTGATCGTCGTCGTGACGGGATTGCCCTCGATCAGCCGCTCGGCCGAGACCGCCTCGACCATCGCTTCCCCCTCACTCCCGATCGAGATCAGGCCGCCCGGCTTTCCGGTCATGGAATCGTCCTTGCGCCCGGACCTGCAACCGCGCCGAGCCCTTTGCCAACCTCGATTACATCCCCGCGCCGCGGCTCGTCTGTCAGCCCCCGGGGCTATCCGACATGATGTAGCCCATCAGGTCGCTCACGTTTAGCTCCAGATCCCGGATGATGTCCTTGACGACGTCTCCGATTGAGATCACCCCTATGACCTTGCCCGCGTCCAGCACTGGCAGATGGCGAAAACCGCGCGTGGACATCATTGCCATGCAGCCTTGCAGCCGATCGTCCGGCTTGACCGTCACCGGGTTGCTCGTCATCACCTGGCTTACCGGCGTCTGCTTCGCATCGAGCCCGGGCAGCAGCACTTTGATGGCGCAGTCACCCTGCGTCACGATACCGACCAGCACGTCGTCGTCGATTACCAGCACCGACCGGACCCGGCTATCGCGCATCTGGCGCAAGGCTTCGACGACCATGTCGCCGGAACGAACATGAATCAGGGCGCCACGTTTTTGGGCCAGAGCCCTTTTTACTGTGCTCATCGATCTCCTCTCGTGGATACTGTCCTACCGCGTATTGATGGTCCGCATTGAAGATTAGTCAAACAGATATTCCCCAGATGGACGGTCCGTGCGCCCGCCGTGAGCGGCATTTTGGCGGAAATGTCCGCTTTGTCCATCGCCTCGTCGTGACCCTTTAGGCAGGCGCGCCCAGCCGAGGTCACCCGAAGCGGCCCGCGCGCCCGGACATGCGGTCATGGCATCCTCTTCCATTACGGTGACAGTGCACTTATCTGCGCCGCCTCAGCGCTACTCATGAGAGATAAGTGCACTGTCACCGTAATGCGAAGGCGATGTCAGTGGCGCGCGCGGGCGATGACGTTCAGGCGGTCGCCAAATTGGTCATCTGCGTTCCGCACCAATCCCAGTTGTTGGTGGTAGCGGAACCCGGACTGAGTCTCCGATGCCGCTTCGAGCGCGATTTGGGCATGGACGCGGGCCTCAGAGAACCGGCCCTGATCCTGAAGGATGAGCGCGCGAGCCTCGTTCCACAAATAGCGATCCACTGGAAAGGTGAGACGATTTTGGCCGGCGTCGAGAATTTCAAGGGCCTGCGCGTATCGTTCAGAGAGGCGCTGGGGCATTACGGTGACAGTGCACTTATCTGCTCCGCATCAGTGCTACTCAAGAGAGATAAGTGCACTGCCACCGTAATGTCATGACGCCGTCCACCACCCGCGCTGGAGCCCCCGGCGCCCATCCCCGACTATCAGACCCTAATGCTCCCGCTTCTGCGTCTGGCCGCCGGTCGGCATCCTCGAAAATGATCAGCCGCCGACTATTTCCGCGTTGAATGACGTGGTGTGCCTGGCCGGCGAGAACGAGACGGTTCGCGCGCGGCATCGACAGTTCCTTGACGTCGGGCGCGCCAACCGGACGCGCGCCCCGGCGGGCGCTCAACTAAATACTCTGACCCATTTTCTTTACGCGGCGCAATGCCGTCCGTGCGACCATGGAGGCCGCGCTTTCGGGATACGGGGTGATCGCGCTCACATTGATTTCGCAGAGCACGTAGCTGTCGTCGCCGGCCGCCGTCTTTGGGCCGTAGAGGAAGTCCGCATCCCACAGCGCGGGGAGGTCGTCGGCGTCAATGTCCAGCAACCGGCGCATGGCGGGGACCCAGTCGGTTTCCATCTTGACTCGCAGGGCCTGGAACGGCGGCGCGTCCGGCGGATGCATGATGCGTGGCCCGGGCTCCGCCAAGGCCGGATCGGAGCCCGGCGGCGGCGGCGCGGTCAGCGCTTTGATCAGCTGATGGCCGAAGCCGGCGACCTCGCCTTGCGACATGTAGCAGCGGATCATGCCCTCGGGCAGACGAGGCTGAAACGGCTGGTCGATGATCCGGCCGGCGTTGGCGAAGTAGCCTTCGCATCGGGCCATGAAAGCGCCGAGCGAGAGGGTTTCTTCGATGCTGCCTCGCCGAGCCTCCAGGACTCGAACCAGGGTTTCGGTCGCGATCTCGACTTCCTGGTCGACCCGCCCGATTTTCCAAACCCCTTGGCCGCCGTTGCCGCGGTTCTGCTTGAGGACGCGGGGTGTCGACGTGGCGAGCTTTGCGGGGAAGCGCGCGCGAAAATCGTCGACGCTCGAATAGAGATCGGTGTCGACGCCCCACCCCAACGTTCGCGTTCTGTAGAGGACCTCCTTGACGCCCATTTTCATGATCACGTCCGGGTGCGTGCTCACCCACAGGCCGCGCGCGGCCACGTCGCGTAACATCGGATCGAGCACGCTTCGGTCTTTGCCTTCGTCGACACTGATCGGATCGACCCACACCATCACACCGTCAAATCCGAACAGCCGTTTACGGACCGCATCGACGACTTCGTCGGCATAGATCACGGGTTCGGCCACAATCTCACGCGCCGCGAGCGCGGCGAAGATCGAGGCCAGCCTGGTGTCCGCGGGCGTGGGGGGCGCAAGGCTGGGATCGCCCCGCCAAAGCAGCGCAATCCTCGGCGGTGGGTAGCCTGCCTCCCCTGGTGTTTGCCTGCTGAGTTTTTCCAACTCCATCTCGCGCTCCATCGCCCCATGGGGGAAAGGAGCGGGACTTGGACGGCGAGCCGTCTGATCGGGCGCCCGCGATGGCCCGATGGGAGGTTGCTAGCGCGGGCCGCGGCGCTTCGCAAGGGCGGCGTGGCCGCCCTTCATCGCCCAAGGTGCAATCTGGCGCTAAGACCGCCCTACGGACGGAGGAGACTGGAGATGAGCGCGTCCGGAAACGAAGAAATGGGGTCAGAGTTGACAATCGGCAGGGCCCGCTTCCAGGTCGCCGCGGAAAATGACCCTGACCCTATTTCTCCTGACCCAACTCGATGCGGCCTCCGCTCATCGCCTGCCGCCTACCGTCTGACGAATTCAACCGTGAACACCAGGGCGACCTTGTCCCCGGCGATGGGTCCGCCCTTCATACCGAAATCCGACCTTGAGATATGACCGGTTCCCGAAAACCGCACGCGGGTTCCCAGGTCGGGCTGACCCGGATCCAAATGGTCAAGGGTCACATGCAAAGTCACCGGCCTGGAGACCCCATGCAGGGTGAGGTCTCCGCTCATCGTACCCCGGACATCCTCCTCGCCGGTCACCGCGTGCGATACGAAAGTGATTGTCGGATACCGGTCCGGCTCAAAATAGCGCGTCATCTCCCGGCGGACAGGCGAGCGGGCGATATCCGGTGATCTTGGATCGACGACAATTCTGGCCGACGTGCGTCTCCAATTGGATGGATCGTAAGCGAACGCTCCCCCGAGGACCGGAAATCCCAGCCTGTAATGTGCGACGCCGCCCAGGACCGAGACCACGGCGACGAGGCTGGCGTGGCTTTTGTCGATGGCATACGCCCCGGCGGGAATGTGTGGATGTTCCGGGGTCGTCGCTTCCGCGCCTCCGCCAGCCAAGGCGACAGCCAGGAGCAACCTAGACGCGACGCGCATCGAACTCACCTCTTGGCAATTGTCTCCCCCCTCTGTCCTGGACCCGGCGTATTGGCCGCATCGCCGTGCGGGTTTTTGTTCGCGCGACCGGACTCGCCGCCAATCCGCGGCGAGCCCGCCCCCGTCATCTTCCACTCAGTATCTATTTCTGAGGGACGATATGCGGCGTGTCCGACCAGGTCAGTCCGGTATCATCGCCGATGACCTTTGCATCATAAGGCGCGTTCAGGAATTTTCGGGCGCTCCTGGTATCATAGCCGGGAGCATTCAGCGTACCGTATTGCTTGACGATCTGCCCGGCCGGACTGACCGTGATCACGCGATGGTTGAACTGATCGCTGATAATCGTATCGCTATTGCGCGGACGGATCGCCCGGGTCGGCAGCGGATTGGCATTGCTCCCTGGCTGGGTGTTGGTCGCATGGGACCAGACGATATCATCCCTGAAATTGACATCGACAATGCGATTGTTGCTCTGGTCGGCGATCAGGCGATTGCCGTCGTCGTTGAAACTACGACCGGCATGCGCCGACGTGATGGCCGCGCAAAGGATAAGTAAACTTACCGCCGTGGGCCACGGCCCGGCCGCGATCGCGGTACGGATTGAATTGGAGCTGTGCATGTAAGGTATCCTCTCCAGCTATTGAAGCCCCGTGCGAGCCATCTCGTCCGGGAGCGGCTTTGAAGTCTCAATTCAGTCTTGTTTTGTGCCGGCTGTCTCTCTCTAGTAGTAAATCCATGTGAATACCCGGAGTGTGTTGTTGTCTGCCGCATTTCGTCCGAATCCATCGAAGTTGGCGCTCTCCCCGTTGAAGCGGAAATAGGCCGTGTACTGAACACCGACACGAAGGTTGAATCGCTGGCCGAGGGCCGACTTGCCATCGCCAAAGGGCGTGGCGTCGAGTTGCAGCGTGACGCCGGAGCTGTCGGGCCGCACAATCCGGTTGCCCGCATAGAGCAGAGCATCCCGCGACCCCCACGTGTCGAACACCTGGGCCGAAGCGCCGATCTTGCCACGCCAATAGTATGAGGCGTCGATACGGAAATCATTGAGGTCGTCTACGGGCTCAGAGGCCAGGCCCAGCGCGCGAGAGGCGTCCAGCGCCTGACGCTCGTGAATGTAGCGGGCGTTGACCGTGAACACATCCTTGTTGGGTGCGAAATACTGGTAGGATCCGTCCAATCCGAGGTCCGTGTAGTGATCGGTGAAGCCCGTCGACTGGTCGCGTCCGGGAAACAGGTTGGCGTTGAGCCAAAACGCCCCTAGCTCGAAGTTCTTGTCGCCGAGGCTCTTGTTGTAAGCGAGCCGGGCATAGGGCGCTTCACCATCGATCTTGCCCGGACTGAACGGGTCCGCGCCCGCATGGGTGAGAAACCCGGCGCCTGGAGATCGATAACCGCCGAACTCCGCGTAGAGGCTGGAATTGATCCAGGCGTAGGCGGTCAGGCCAATGGTGGTCTGGCCGAGATTTCCGATGATGGGGGCGGCGGCCGGCGATGGCGCGAGGCTCGATGTCGTGTACGGAAAGCCCCAGGTCGGCAAGGTGTTGAAGACGTCCTGGACAGTCGGGTTGTTGTTGAGGCTGATCCCCAGGACCATGTCCGCGCCGCCGATGTGTGCGGGTGTCACGGCGCGGACGTCGAGGTTGTCCCAGGCGAAGGTCTTCGCCACGCCGTCGTAGGTGTTCTGGATGAACGCGCCGAAATGCGTCCCTACGCCCCCAGCGAGGAACAGGCTGATCTGATCGATCGCCAGAAAGTCGTTCTGACCGAATGAGCTGGCGGGCGCCGGCTCCTGGCTCTTCTGTGTGTGGGTGTAGGAACTCTCGACAAATGCCGCAAAGGGCACGTTGAAGCTGACGGCGCGCGCCGTGTACCCATGTAGTTTGAACTGCCTTCCGAACGGGGTCAGTTGCGGGCCGAGGCCGCCGACGTGGCAGGCCTCGCACGGCCGGCCGGTCTGCGCCGCGAAGCTGGGCACGGCGGCGGCCGGCGTCGCCGCGAAAAGGCCCAAAAGGCACAGGATTGGAGCAAGGCCCGGCAAAAGCCTCCTTGCCGACCATCTAGGCAAACGAACGCTAAGCCCCGTCATTGAAATGAACTCCGCGCCATTGTCAGGCTTTGCGCGCGAAGAGGCCGCACCAGCCCGACGAACTGATGGTTCCGGCGACGAGCTTGCAGGTATCGGGCGCCTGCCAATTCACACATTGATCGCAGCGCTGGCTGCCGTTTGGCCGAGGCTGATAGCCAATATCCGCTGGTGCTAATTTTTGTCTTTGAGCAATCGCCGGTGAGGCTGTCAGACTAGCGGCGATAACTCCAGCGCCACTGACAAATATCCCCATGTTGACCAAAAGCCTCCGGCGCGAAGTGATCTGTCCGGACGCCGTTCGAGCATGGCGCTGTATATTCATCTGATGTTCCTCATGCTGATGATCTGACGGATCAGCGGTGGAGATATGCGGTTAATCTCCCACCACGGGCTGGAGGTTCAAAAGCCGGCGGGCAGAAATTCGAACGCCCGGTCTCGGTCGAAATTTCCCGGTGGTCGGTTCAATTTCCACTAGCCATGTTTTGGGCGTCGAATATGGCGACCGGCTGGGACCAGGCGATCGATGCGTCATGGTTCAGGAGCGCGACGACCGCCTCCGTCGCCCGGCCGTCAACCAACACCATCTTGAAACAGTCCACGCCGATCAGCGGCATCGGCCAATCATCAATCATCGTCAAACCGTACACCCGCGCGATCCTTCTCCCCTCGCGGCGCAACGCGGCGCGGGTGGGACCATAATCGTAGGGACTGCTGTAATCCCCATCCGGCCGAAAATGTGGCGGCGGTAGGCGCAACATGACCAGCACCTGCCGCGAGGAGACATCGATGGAGCGGACGGTTTGCCGGGCGGGACCGGGGAAGGCGGGCGCGGCGTCCGCGAGATACGCCATCGTCAGTCCGATCGCGAGACCCGATGCGATCATCAACGGGCGGCCCTGCCCATGTCCGCGCACTTGTTGCCTCAATCCTCGACGAGTCGGGTGTACAGATGCCAGTTCGCATAGCCGAGCACGGGCAGCACGACAGCCAGGCCCATGAACAGCGGCAAACATCCCAAGACCAGAAGGCCGGCCACTCTACCTCCCCAAGCCAGGACCGCGAGTGGATTTCGCGCAAAGACGCGGGCGGAGGTCAAGATCGCGGTACAGGCGTCGACTTGCCGATCGATTATCATCGGGAAGGCGACAATCCCGAGCGTCAGCACCACCACGGCGAAACAAAAACCGACGAGGTTGCCGATCAGGATGAGGGCCCAGCCTTGCGACGTGCCGAACAGATGGTGAAGGAACACGCCCAGGCCGTGCGGGTCGCCGCTAGCGCCCAGGGTCGCCCCGTAGATGAGATCGGCGCAAAGCAACCAGGCCAGAAAGAGCAACACAAGCGCCAGCGTGAGCAGCGATAGCTGCAGGCGATTGGCCCCGCGCACCGGGTCGAGGAAGTGCAGCCATCCCGAATCGAGACCCGACGCCTGGCGGTGCGCAAGCTCACAGAAGCCGCAGGCGATTGCCGGGCCGAGGAGGGCGACTCCGGCGACGGCGGGGAAGACCATCGGCCGGAGGCTATCGCTGAGCAAGAGAGCATTGCTCGCGTTGGCCCCCAGAATGATGGCTATGAGGCCGAAGAGCGGATAGAACAAACCGATAAAAGCGAGCTCTTCGCGCATTTCGATTAAATCCCGCAGACCATTCCATAACGCGCCGTCCAGATCGCGGCCGTCAATCGTCCGGATGACGGGTGCTCCATTTGCTGCGACGGCAGAATCCAAAGTGAAGACAGCCATGGGATTCGCTCCTTTCGTAACGAGATTTTGGTTCTATCGCGCCGCCCTGGTGTGGTTCATTGGTCAATACCAAGCGTAAGTTGTGGCGCTCTCGAGAGCTTGCATCTTTACAGAAAGGCACATCACTCGACTGCAAATGCCCAATATCTTCAGGTGTCGACAGTCGAGTGGTGTCATGTTGTTTATTCCAGCTGATCGGCAATTGGTTCAAAGCGATCTCAAAGAAATGGGGTCACAAAGAAATGGGGTCAGAGTCATTTTTTGGCGCCGTGAAGCCGAGTCTAACCGATAATCCACTCTGACCCTCACATGGGGATTCTTCCGTCAACGGTTTTGTTCAGTCGTCCATGATTAATATCCTGTGGCTTTGGATCGGAGGGTCTGAGCCTTTTGCATGAGGCGGCCGCTTTTGCCGGTCCGCTCTAACCTCACATCCGGTCGCCGCTCTGGACGGCAGCACCAACATCCCGCTTGCGTCGGGTTAGGCTCAGGAGAACGGGACCAATCTTTTTTTCGGCGTTTGAGGCCAGGGGTCAGTGCGGTCCGTTCACCCTGGATCCACCGAGACGGATCAGGTCTCGGGGAAGGGGAGGAAAATCGTGGGGGATTGGCGCGCGCGGCGCGGGAGCCTGTCGCATCGCGGGAGCGACGCGCGCGCCAACCATGGCTATGCGCCCGTCATGACGGCGCCTTCGGGGACGAGGCCGATGGTCACGAACTTCCACAGGGCGATGAGAAGCTTGCGGGCCAGGGCGACGATCATCACCTTGCGCAGCTTGGCGCTCCCGTTCTGGGCCCTGCTTTGAAACCATTGACTGAGAGCCGACCCCGGCTGGTGGCGCAGCCACATCCAGGCGAGCTGGATCATGGTGGCGCGCAGGCGCGGGTTGCCGGCCTTGGAGATACCCTGTTCATGGTCGATCTTCCCGCTGCGCCAGGGCGTCGGCGCCAGGCCGGCGTAGGCGGTGATCCGCCGTCGGTTGTCGAAGGCGCGGTATAGGCCCTCCGCCCACAGAACGGTGGCGAACTCAGGCCCTATCCCGTTGAGTCGCGTCAGGTCGGCCGCTGGCGCGGGCGAGGCCGCGGCCGGCTCGGGTTTGGCCAACGCCGCGTCTCGTTCGGCCTCCACGGCCTTGATCTGCGCCATCAGCAATTCCAGCCGGTCGATCTCGCGCAGGATCTGTGTCTTGAGGTGGGCGGGCAACATCCGCCCGTCGCCAGTGCGCAGTTCCTCGAGCCAGGCCCGGCGATCGCGCTTCTCAGGCTCATAGTCGCCGATCCCTTGAGCGAACAGCAGGCCTTTGATGCGGTTGATGTGCCGCACGCGCTCGCCGACCAGCGCCTTGCGCTCGCGGCACAGGCGGCGGCGATCCTCTTCTTCCGGGCTGGGCGCCTTGACCATGGAACACACCCGGGGTTCTCCGCGCTTGAAGGCCAGCAGGGCGCGCACCAGCGCCTCGCCGTCAATCTTGTCGGTCTTCGCCCGCCGCCGTCGGCGCGAGGTGGCGATCGACGCCGCGTCGACCACGTAGCTCTCGATCCCCTGCTCCTCCAGAAGACGATGTATCCAGAAACCGTCCAGGCCGGCCTCCTGAATGACAATGATCGGGAACGTCTTGCCCAGGCGCGATCGCGCCTTCGACCGTAGCTGCTCGAACTGCTCGAACAATCCCGCCACATCACCGCCCGCGACCGTATGCTTGGACATCTTCTCCCCGCTACCCGGCGACAAAGATGTGATCAGCCACTTCGCGCGGCTCAGTTCCATCGAAACAAAAATGGCGCCAAGATCAGTGCGGATAGCGGTCTGCTCTTGGGAGTGATCTAAAACGGTCATCGTCGGCCTCCAGAGGGTTGGTTGGACAACGACACTCTGACAAGCCTCAGAGCTGATCGCTATCCACTCCCCATGGGATCTATTTCTAGTCTGGCATCCTCTTCGCGCACAGACCGGCAACCGCGCCGGGCTCTTTGCCGATCTCGATTACACGTGCGGGCCGCCACCCGATAGACGTCGTCGCCGACAGGAATTACGGGGACATGACCTTAATGCGCGCCCACCGATTCCAACCCCAAAATTCCTTACCGCATTAAGGATCGTGTCCCCGCAATTCCGGCTACTTCGCCTACCACGCCGGTCCGACCAACAGTCGCTCCATCGTGGCGTTCCATCACCACGTTGCCGACCTGTGGCGGCGCACGCTCAAGCGGCGCGGACAAAAGGACCGGACGACGTGGCCGGAAATGACGAAGCTGGTCAGCCATTGGCTCCCGAAACCGCGCGTCCTCCACCCCTGGCCAAACCAACGCTTCGCCGTCAAACACCCGAGGTGGGAGCCGTATGCGGGAAAGCCGCACGTACGGTTCTGTGCGGGGGGCGCTCAGTAATGGGCGTCCCTACCGCGTTCCGATATTCCTGATATTCCTGCCCTCTTCCTCGGCTAGGTCAGAATCTGGAGCCCGTGTTTTTGGACGACTGACAGGAGCTTTCGCAGTGGGGGGCTGGGCCGCTTGGCGCCCGATTCCCACTTCTCGACCGTGCTTTCGCTTGTGTTGAGGTAGCGGGCGAACACGCGCTGGCTGACATTGTTGGCTTCGCGGAGCTGCTTGATTTCGGCGGGCGCTATTTCGCTCGGGACCAAATGCCGGGCATCGAAGTCCGCCATGGTCGTTTTGTCGATCGCCCCGACTTTGTAAAGCGCTGCCGCAGACGAGTGAATCGCCTCGGACATGTCACTCTTAAACTTGCGCTTGGTCGCCATTGCATATCTCCGTCAGGTCTTTGTCCTCCAGGAGTCGAGCGATCTGATTTTCGCTCAACGCGGCATATTTCTTTGCGAGGGCTCTGAAGTCGTCCAGGTCCTCATCGTCGATGTTGGCCTGGTCCTTTTTCGCAAAGAGGAACTCGTAAATCCAATAACGACCACCCTTCGCGAGAATGATGCTTCGGTGCATGTTCTTGTTCAGGCGCTTCTTGAAAACCCCGCCACCAAGATCGTCTGCCTGGCCCTTCCTGACTTCCTCGATCGCTTCGCAAAGTTCGGGATGTCGGTGACAGGATATCAATTGTAGAATTAGCGCCATCGGCTAACAACAACTCGGCCGGTAGGCCGCTTTCTGCAATTGATATCCCTTCACCGATATTGCGGCCAGCCCATCGATGTTCGTCGAGGCATCCGATGTCGTCCTCGCGGCAACCGCCGCGCCCTATCCGCACCTGGTCGACGCTATGATCAACGAGATCGCCCGCGCCCATGGCCGCCGCGAAACCGTAACCTTTGACCGGCGGTTCGCACGGTCGAGGGGAGTGACCCCGCTGGACTGGGGATCTCGCTCTAACCAGGGCCAAAGGCGGTCCAGATCCGGTCGTGCGCCTTGCCGATCCCGCGCGCGGATGCCGCCGTCACGCCCGCGGCCCTGGCGAACGCCGGCCAATCGGCGATCGCGGCGCGCACCGGGTCGATAATCCCATCAACCGCTTTTGCGTCGAGACCGTGACGAGCGCCCAGCCGCTGGACGTGGGCGCGGCCCGGATTTCGACCCTCACCCTCCACATCCAGATAGTGTTCGCCGCCCGGCCCGGCGGCGTAGGTAAGGTCGAAAGCTGGCGCCAGCCGCCAGTCGCCGTCCCGCGTCATCAGATAGGCATGTTGACGCGTGTGGTCGTCGCGATTTCCGGCCAGGACATTGAACACCATCCGCCGGAAGGCCGCCCGCACATCGGCCGCGCGGCGGGTGATCGCCGAGGTGGCGCGCAAAAACATGTCGTAGCTGGCGGAGGGGACGTGCGGCGAGGCTTCGATGGCGCCCGCCAGCGAGACCATGTGCAGCCGCCTGCCTCCGTCAGGGCGATCAAAGCGCCGGGTCGCGAAATAGCCGGGTCCTTCGCGAGCGGGAATCAGGCGGTGCGGGCTCATGACGATCCCGGCCGCATCCGCCATCAGGGCATAGGCTTCCTCGATCGGACCGATGTCCAGGGGGTCATTGGGCGCGCGGAATTTCACTATCCAGGGAACATGGCCCGCCGGCAATTCACCTTCGCCGACCGATATGTGGCCCTGGGCGTCGAAGCCCACATGCACCTTGGGTCGGGCGCCGCCGGATCCACCGGCCAGGCCGGCCAGGGTGTCGGCGAGACGCCCTTCATCGCCGGCGAGGAGTGCGACCGCCTCCGCGGCCAGGGCGTCAAGGTCGAGTGTTTCCACCTCATCCAACGGCGTCGTCGCCGGCTCGAATACCAGCGCGCCCCGCCCATGTCCGCCAACCAGCGCGAGGCGGTCGAGTGGGCTTAAAGTCGCGATATCGACGCCCAGTCTGGCAAGGCGCTTGCGCATGAGCAGATGACCCCAACCCTCCGGCAGACTGTCGGCCAGAAAGCCGTGCAGTCCTTCGAAATCCCGGCCGCGCGCCGGCTGCAGGCCTGTTTCCGGCGGGTAGTAGAGTGGGGCGACCAGAAGCTTGCCGGCAATCACCTCTCTCGACCATTCAAGCTGGGCGAGACCGCGTTCCATTGCGGCGCGTCCCGCCGGCAGGGGCGGCGCATTGCGGGAAAACGCCAGCGAGAGGGTGAGCGGCGTGCCGGGTTCGAGCCTCATGGCGCCGGCCGACGACGGGATATTCGCTGGCGGGGGGTGGGTTTGGCGGTCGCCGCCTGCCGTTTCAGAAGCGCGTCCAGGGATCCGGCCGCTGGCGGCGGAAACAGGCCCGCCAGATTGTCTTCGCAGCGCAGGGCGATGGCTGCCTGGATCAGGCGCTCAACTGACCCGTCGCCTTCAACCTCCAGACGCCGCCAGGTCCGGAGTGGCACGCCGGACCGTTCCGAGGCTTCGCGCTGCGACCAGCCCTGAGCGATCCGCCGTTCGCGGATCGAGAGCGCCAGATCTTGCGCCAACTCGGCGGGTGTCTTCAACATAGGCCATATATGGCCGATTAAGCTCGAAAAATAAACTTAAATGGCCATAAATCGCCACACGACAGTCGCGAATTTCCATCGGAGATGATCCAAAAATCACTTATCCCGACTGGGAGAAGAAGGGGCCCGCGCCCCTTGGCGTGGGAAGATGAGGGTCTTTCTTGCAGCGCTACAGACCCTCACCCTCCCAGCTTCCGTCTACGCCAAGGCTTCGACGGACAGGTCGCTGGGCCCCTCCCTCTCCCAAACGGGCGAGGTGTTCCGTGGATCACCTTCGAGATGTGTGCATCCGCTACCCCCATGAAGGGGTGGGGAGATTACGGTGAAATTTCGGTGACGCGATATCAATTGCCTGCGACGCCAGGCCGTTGCGCTTTGCCTGATTGAGCATTTGATATGGCGGCAAAATCCCGCAATCCGGCGCCAGGCAAACCGGACGCCGCGTCAGTCGTCCGACTTTGGCAAAAGCTCCCCGGTGAAGCGATCCCGACCTTTCCAGAACTCACACACCGGACACCACTCGCCCTCATAGTCTATGCCCTCCTGATGAGGGCATCCAATGATCCCCTCGGCCGTGGCGACGGTCCTGGCGCCATGGAGCTCAATGAATTCGGCGAGCTGCTGAGCAATCAACAGATCGTGCCGAACGTCCACGTCGTCCGACGACCAGCTTTGCATCGGCTCGGCGTCCGCCCTTTCAAAGGCGACTATGCCGATCGCGACCTTGGAGGCGCGGCGCAAATCCGGGCCATAGAAGGCGATCGTCGCCACCGGCCATCCGCGAAAACCCTGGCGGGCCTTCTTGCTCAGCCTCTTTTGGAACCTGTTCGCGAGAAGACTCAATCCGCACCTTTTCCACTATGGGTGTCGATCAGGAACCACGGCGGGATAAGCCCGCGCGGCCTCCATTGTCAGACTTCTTCGCTCAGATCGCGAATTTCCAGTTTGAACTGCCACCCCTCGAACGTCATCAGCATCCCGCCGAACTGTTCCCACGTCACTTCGCGCCCGTCGATCACCAGCATCGGCGTTCGCCCGTCCGTCTGGAAATCGTACGCGATGCGGCCGCGCACAATAAAATCGGCGATCGATAGACGCCCATCCTGTTTCTCAAGATGCCGGACCGCGAGGGCCGCGCGCATGCGTTTGATCAGTCGCCCCAGCAACACAAACAGATCAGCCCCCGCATCGTCCAACCCCAAAATTCCTTACCGCATTAAGGATCGTGTCCCCGCAATTCCGAGACGATGGCGCCGAGCTGGCCAGGGTTTGAGGTGACAAGGTTTGAGGTGACAGGTGCTCCTGTCTCCAAGGCGCGACACGCATCGACACGCTTGGCACACGACATCGCTCATCGGATCTCGCCACTTTCGTGAACGGGCAGCATACCGCGCACCAGGACCACCACTGGAGCATGTCTTGCAACTGCTGCGCGAGGGCGAGTCTCACGATTGGGTGATAAAGCTGCGTTTATCACATATAGGAGGGGGCGGCGGCGCTATATTTTGGCAAAATCTCGTAATCCGGGTTGCCTCGACTCCCCATCGACTATACCTACCCGTGAAGGGGGAGCGTACTATTTAGATAGATATGTACAATTTAAAAACTTTAATAACTTGCATGAAGCGAATGGATGAAATCAAATGACTGCTGAATGGACTGGTGAAATCGTGAAACTCGAAAATCAACTTTCTATGGTTGAGAATGAACTGTGGGGGTGGGAGCGGTATGGCTCAAAGGTCCATATCGATTGCGGGCGCGTCCTTGTCCAAAGCTTACGCCGACAGCTTGATGCCCTTCGTCGGAAACCGCGTGACGATACGGAGGCACGTGACAAGTGATCCAAGTGGGGGCGATCGCAGGCGTCGCAGGTGCCATCGGAGACGTAGCCGACGTTGGCCGCTCGGGACGGAAAACGGAGTATTTTGAGCCTCGCCGCTCCGTCGGCTAAGGTCAACCGGGACCAATGACGCCAAGTTGTCGAGGAAGGTGACGATGAACCCGATAAGAAAGCTTCCCTTGGTCGCCATGGCGGCAATCATGCTCATGGGAGCGAAGAAACCGGACGTAGCTCCGGACCCCGGTCCGCAGCCAGCCTCAGTCGTGGAATTTCGTCAGAAAGCCGAAGCAGCAATCGTCCAGGGGTTCTTCGATCCCTCTACGGCGCAGTTCCAGTGGGACCGCGGCATTGTTGGTAGCTGGTTCAAACCATTTCTGTCGGCCAAAATTCCAGGCTGGTGGACCTGCGGGCTGGTAAACGGCAAGAACCGCATGGGGGGTTACGTCGGCTTCCGCCGATTCGTCGCCGTAATGCGTAACGGCTCGATCGTCTTCACCCAGATCGGTGACGGAGGTGACATCGACATTCTCACAGCACAATGCAGTAAAGCTATACAAAACGGCATTCTCCCCCTTGCCGAGGTTCAGGCTTCCGCGCCTGCGGATCAAAGCGCAATTGCTAGACTGTCTGAGTGGATGACCCGCCAAACTCTCGCACCTGTAGACCCAAATGCGCCGCGCTTCGGATTCTCTCTTAGTGTTGTCCCAGATGGTGCGTATGTGGCATCGGTTCAGTCAGGATCGCCGGCAGATTTAGCGCATATCGTTCCAGGCATGGTATTTTCAAGGCTAAATGGACTTTCGCTGCGTGGTCTGGATCAAGGTACTATTACAAAGTTAATCGTGAGTGCCGAAGGAGATGTTGTTTTTGATATTATTGGCCATAGTCAAATTACATTGCGCCGAGCGGGGGCTGCTACCGTCGCTGTCCCGAAGCCCGGGGATGTCCCGAGGAATGTTGAAATAGGAGGGGGTCGGCATTGCCCGCCTTGAGCCGTTAGGCTCGGGGTGCTGATT
>JANXTX010000211.1 GCA_025352165.1 Caulobacteraceae bacterium
GTCTCCTTCATCTGCTCCAGCGTCGGGTTGAGGACATACTCGCCGTCAATCATGCCGACGCGGGCGCCACCAATCGGGCCCATGAACGGCGCGCCGGACAGCACCAGCGCGGCCGAGGCGGCCACCAGGGCGACGATGTCGGGGTCGTTCTCCAGATCATGCGCCAGAACAGTGCAGACGACCTGGACTTCGTTCTTGAAGCCCTTGATGAACAGCGGCCGGATCGGCCTGTCTATCAGGCGCGAGGTCAGGGTTTCTTTCTGCGAAGGCGCACCTTCGCGGCGCGGGAAGCTGCCGGGGATCTTGCCCGAAGCGTAGAATTTTTCCTGATAGTTGACGGTCAGGGGGAAGAAGTCCTGACCCGGCTTGGCGGACTTGGCGAACACGGCGGTAGCCAGAACCATGGTCTCGCCGTAAGTGGCGAGGACCGAGCCGTCGGCCTGGCGGGCGACCCGCCCGGTTTCGAGGGTCAGCTTGCGGCCGCCCCATTCGATGGACTTGCGTTTAATATCGAACATTTGAGTGTTTTTCTTTCTCTCATTCCCACGGGCGGATTCCACGTGGGGCGGATAGGGGACGGTGTGGCTTTCAGGCCGGGTTGCCGAATCCTCTCCAATCGACAGGCGGGTAAGAGGATCGTATCCAAACCCTCGGCGTATGGCGGCCACCGGACATCCGGCGCCGCAAGGCCGCCGCCCTCATGCCTGTCGATGGCGGGCGGCGGGTAATGGGGTTGGCCCAGGCCTTAGCGGCGCAGGCCGAGTGTCGCGATCAGCGCCTGATAACGGCTTTCGTCGGTCTTCTTCAGGTGATCGAGCAGGGAACGACGCGCTGAAACGAGCTTCAGCAGGCCCCTGCGGGAGTGGTTGTCCTTTTTGTGGGTCTTGAAGTGTTCCGTCAGATTGGCGATCCGTTCGGACATGATCGCGACCTGCACTTCCGCCGAGCCGGTGTCGTGCTCGGAGCGGGCGTGGGTGTGGATGACTTCAGACTTGCGTTGCGCGGTAATCGACATCGGAAAGGTCTTTCCGCTCAGCTAAGGGTGAAAGACACGCGTGGGATTGAGCCGACCCGCGCGCATCTCGCAAAGCGCCACGATCTGCGTCCCATGTCGGGCGGAAACGGTGCGGGAGGCGGTGAGCCGCGCCCTCAAGGTTTCTACCTGCCGGGGGAGCAAGACGATCGAACGTCCCTGCGTCAACCTGAATGCGTCTTCTGCGGTTACGGCCAGCTCCGGGATGTCGTCCAGGGCGGTCTCAACCGGAAGCAACACTTCCAGGGGCGAGGCCGTATTGCACAATTCCTCAAGTTTATCCAGCGTTATCGCATTGGCCTGCGTGAACGCGCCGACGCGGAGGCGACGCAGATCGCTGACATGGGCGTGAGCGCCCAGCGCCGTGGCGAGGTCGCGAACCAGCGCGCGGACATAGGTGCCCTTGCCGCACTCGATCTCCAGGGTGGTGTGGTCGGCGTCGGGCTGCTCGATGCAACGGGCGTCGTGGATGGTGACCTTGCGCGACTTGAGCTCCATGGCGATGCCGGCGCGGGCGAGATCATAGGCCCGCTCGCCATCGACTTTCACCGCGGAATAGGCGGGGGGAATCTGCTCGATCTCGCCAATGAAGGCCGGCAGCGCCGCGCGGACCGCCTCCAGGGTCGGGCGGACATCGGAGGTTGCGGTGACCGCGCCCTCGCGGTCGAAGCTGGCGGTCTCGACACCCCAGGCGATGGTGAAGCGATATGTCTTGTCGGCGTCCATCAGGAAGGGGACGGTCTTGGTCGCCTCTCCCAGCGCGATGGGCAGGATGCCGGTGGCCAGAGGGTCCAGCGTACCGGCGTGCCCGGCCTTCTGGGCGTTGAAGGCGCGACGCACCCGACCGACAGCCTGGGTCGATCCCAGGTCGCGCGGCTTGTCGAGGCAGATCCAGCCGGAGACTGCGTCTCCCTTGCGGCGGCGGGCCATCAGCTTTCTCCTCCCTCCCCTTCCGGGGAGGCAGGAGCCTCGATGTCGCGGCGGACGCGGGGGTCGGCGAGCAACTGGTTCATGTGGGTGGCGGTGTCGAAGCTGTCGTCGTGGATGAACTTCAGGGCGGGCGTGAACTTCATCTCAATGGTGTGGCCGAGCTTGCCACGCAGGAACCGCGAGGCGCGATTGAGGCCGGCGATGACCTCGGTTGCGTGGACACCACCAAGCGGTTCAACAAAGCACAGCGCGTGCTTGAGATCGGGGCTGACGCGCACTTCGCTCAGTGTGATCGAGACATCGGCCAGCGCGGGATCGGCGAAATCCTCCTCGCGCATGATCTCCACGAGCGCATGGCGCACAAGTTCGCCGGCGCGGAGCTGGCGCTGAGAGGGGCCGGCGGAGGCGCGGCGGCCAGAACGGGGGGGGCGGGACATGAGTTCTTCTTTGCGGCGCCGCGCCGACGGTTCGAACGCCGGTCGCGGGAAAGGGCGCGCTTCTAGGCGTGCGGGCGCGGGTTGTCCAGCGGCGGGTGGATGCGGCCGAAGGAAGGTCAAACCCCGTACGAGGCATCTTACCTGGCAACCATGCTATCGTATAGACGACAGTCGATGGTGTCAGGGTAGGAGTCTCATGGCTCGCCGTTGAACACGGCCTCTATTTCTTCCGCGAACATGGTGTCGAAATCATCAGGGATTTGGATCTGACCTGCCAGAAAGCCGAAGTAATGCGCGGGCTTTCGGGGCTCGGCCGCGTCCTGGACAAGGTGGGACTGGTCGGGTCCGGTTTGGTGATTTTTGACGGTCTTCACCGCGATTTGCCCGACTTGGTTCCCTTAAAACAACCCAATTTACACGCCACACAATTCATCGATTACAGTGGCTGCGTCACAACGAATAGGGCGCCCGCACGCCCGGATCGTCCAAAGGAAAATCCTTGGTGTCGCGCGTCACCAGCAGACGCCCATGACGCCGCGCGCTCGCCCATATGATGGCGTCGGGCAATTTCATCCGGTGGCGGCGGCGCAACTCAACGGCGGTTTCGGCAATGTGCTCGTCCAGCGGGATCAACTCAAAGCTGGAGAGGTAGGCGCGCGTCGCCAAATTCGTCTCCGGCGTTGTCCCCACCATCACTTCGATCCAGGTGAGGACGCTGATTGCCCGATCGTCGTAGCGCTCCAGTTCACGTTTCGCCTCCGGCCGACCCTGCAGGAAATCGATCAGGATGTTGGAGTCGAAGACGGCCTTCACCACTCCGCACGCACACGCCTTTGATACTCGACCCCATCTTCGGCGCCGCCCCCCCACAGGCCGAACGCCTCGGACGGCTCGATCGCGCGATGTCTGGCCAAGTATTCGTGGACGGCCGTGCGGATGACCTTGGCCCGCGGCTCTCTACGACGGCGCGCCACCTCGTCGAGCGCCGCAACGTCCGGATCAGGAATATCAACCAGGGTTCGCATCGCCATCTTCTATATCTGATATCAACATCATATATCGAGAACAGGAAAGGTCGGCAATCCCAGCCTTGCCCACTTCTCCGTGACCGCCTCGACCACGGCGGGGTCCATGGCGATCTGGCGGCCCCATTCACGGTGGGTTTCGGGGGGCCATTTGTTGGTGGCGTCGAGGCCGATCTTGGAGCCGAGGCCGCTCTCGGGCGAAGCGAAGTCCAGGTAGTCGATCGGGGTGTTCTCGATCAGGGTGATGTCGCGGGCGGGATCCATGCGGGTCGACAGGGCCCACATGACGTCCTTCCAGTCGCGGGCGTTGATGTCGTCGTCCACGACGATGACCCACTTGGTGTACATGAACTGACGCAGGTAAGACCACACTCCCATCATCACCCGCTTGGCGTGGCCGGGGTAGGCCTTCTTCATAGAGACGACGGCGATGCGATAGCTGCAGCCCTCGGGAGGCAGCCAGAAGTCGACGATCTCGGGGAACTGGCCGCGTAGCAGCGGGATGAACACCTCGTTGAGCGCCTCGCCCAGCACGCTCGGCTCGTCCGGCGGGCGGCCGGTGTGGGTGGTCAGGTAGATCGGATCGCGGCGCATGGTGATGGCGGTGACGTGG
>JANXTX010000231.1 GCA_025352165.1 Caulobacteraceae bacterium
CCGTCGCGGGCGGGTCAGCCAAGATTCTTGAGGATGCGCGCCTTACGCCGGCGCTGGCTCGCCTTATGTGGGGAAACGCTGTCGATCCGATCACCGTCCTGGGTGAGGACAATCCGGCGGCGCAGCCCTTCAAGGCCAGACCCTTGCTGCCGGCGAGGCTTCGCGAGACCACGACCACCGGTGAGATGCTTATCGACGTTATTTTGAATTCGGAGGCGCCGCTTGCGCGTATCGAAATGCGTCGACTCGCCGGCGCCCTCGATCCGATTTACCTCGTCACAACCGACGATAATGCCGGGTGGGGCAGTTATAGTGGGCGGGCAACGAGCCTCTACGCCGTCCGGGATGGTCGACTGACGCAGTTGCAGGCCCTCGGCGCCAGTGGAAAAACCGAACCGGTCGTCCTGGTGAACACATTGAAGTCGGGTTGGAAAGTCAGGGACACCCGCGCTGCACATACTGTGATCGAGCAACTGTACCGCCGGGCCGACCTGCACGGCGACGGCTTCGTGATGACTTTCATCACCTACTGGTTTGATAGGCATTCGTGGCGCGTGGCTCAGCGAACCGCGCGTGGCTTTTGGGAAGGTGATGAGAGTTGGCCCGCGACCACTATGTTTCCCAGAGCGCGGGGCTGACAGACAACTGCAAGTCGATAGCGGTAAATCTGCTTTCCCCCGCCCTGCGAAATGTCAGCCTGCCAACCGGTAGAGTCCCGCAATCCAGTCGCTGATCGGCCGGGGCCAGGCGCGCCGGAACATGATCAGGTCCTCGGCGGCCCGCGATCCATCCTTCAATAGCCTGGACGTTTCCGTCAGCGCATTGTGTCGACGGCGCACGACCCGCTCCTGGACCCGTACGAAGTGTTGCCGGACGCCATCAGCGTCCACCAGGCATCCCAATCCAGATTACTCTTCATGCCGGTCGTGAAGCGAAAGCCGGATAACTTCGTCAGGTCATAGGTAACCGAAGGGCAGGGCAGCGGATTGCCGAACGCCAGGAAAGCGCGCAGCCGCAGCCCACCAACCCTTCGCGAGCCGCCCAGAAAAATAAATTCCAGCAGATGCTTCACGCGACTGATCCGCGAGCTCTTCGCTACGCCCTGGTCGTCGATTTCCTGATATCCGGTGAAGCACAGTACGCCCTCGCCATGCGAGAAGGCTTCCAGCGTGCGGGCCAGAAAATCCGGTGCATAGGTGTCGTCCTGATGCGCCAGCGTCACATAGCGCGCACCGGCGATTGATATGGCAAAATTCCAGTCGCCGCCGATGCCGTGGCGCTCGGGGTTGACCCGGACCTCGACGCCGGCCTCCTCGGCTGCATCATCGATGAATGCCGAGGGTGTCGATGTGGCCACGATGATCGTGCTCTTGACCGTCTGATCGAGCAGCGAGCGAAGGCAATCGGCCAGGAACGGGGATTGGCCGTAGGCGAGTACGACGAAGACTTGCTCGGACGCCGGGCTTTCAGGCCTCGAAACTTCGGGAATTTGTGGCTTGGGGGCGCCTATCATTGCCAATGCCGGCCTCCACAATTGACTTGTTCCCGGGTGATGGTCCGAGGATGCAGACGAACGCAGGGTGGTTCGGCTAATCTGTCAGGATTCGCAATGCCTTCGCCGAATGTGGCCCGGAGGTGTCGGTGGAGGCGCACTCGTTGGATCTGGACAGTTGCCAGGAAGATATCTCGGTCAGCATTGTCATGCCTTGCCTCAACGAGGTGCGTTCACTGGCCGGCTGTATCGGAGAAGCACGCGAGGCGCTGGATGAAATCCATGATCGCTGGGGAATCAACGGCGAAATCGTCATTGCCGACAATGGCAGCAGCGACGGTTCACAGGAACTCTCGATGCGGCTTGGCGCGCGGGTGGTTGATGTTGCGGCCAAGGGCTACGGCGCGGCGCTGACCGGCGGTTTTGCCGGCGCCCGCGGTGAATATCTGATCATGGGTGACGCGGACGGCTCCTACGATTTCCGCGAAGGGGTGGCGATGGTCGAGGCCCTGCGCGAGGGCGCGGACCTCTGTATGGGGTCGCGGTTCAGGGGCGAGATCATGCCCGGGGCCATGCCCTGGGCAAACCGCCATATCGGTAACCCGGTGCTAACCGGCGTACTGAATGTGCTGTTTCGTACGGGCGTCAGTGACGCGCATTCCGGACTGCGGGCCCTGACGAAGTCCTGTTTGAACAGGCTTTCATTGAGCGGGCCGGGCATGGAATTCGCCAGTGAAATGGTCATCAAGGCGGCCCTGCGTGGTGAGAGGATCGTCGAGCGACCCGTTACCCTGCGGCCCGACACTCGTGGGCGTCCGCCGCATCTGCGTCCCTGGCGCGATGGCTGGCGACACCTTCGATACCTGTTGATGCTGAGCCCACTGTGGCTGTTCGCAATACCCGCGGTCGTTGGCGCGTTGACCGGCCTTGGCATTCTGCTGGCGGCCTGGCTGGCCGCGTCCGGTCCGAATGCGACATCATTCTTCGGAAATTACTGGATTGTCCTGGGTGGGGCGATGATCGGAGTAAGTCACATCGCTGCGATCCTGGCGCTTGGCAGTCATGTCTATGGAGTCCGCGCCGGGTATCGACGGCGCAATGGCTGGGATCACCCTCTGTCGCGCTGGGTGACGCTGGAAAGCATGGTCCTCTCCGGAGTGATCCTTGCCTGCATCGGCCTCGCGGTGCTGCTCAATGTCGTTCTCGCCTGGTCATCGCGCAATTTTACGCCCACCTACAGTGTCTTGCCGGCTGTCACCGGTACTCTGTTGATGACGCTCGGCGCCCAAAATGTGCTCGGTGGTTTCCTGCTGGCGATTATCAGCGGCAATGAGGCCCGTTTCCTGACCGGACCTACCAAATAGCAGGTGAAGGTTGGATCTGCCGGCTATCGCATGGGGGTATCGCCGAAATGAAAAGCATCGATGCCGAGTACGCCCGGCGCCTGGCGGCGATCCAGCAACCGCTCTGGAAACGGGTCCTTGATGTTCAGCGTCCCTACCGCTGGAATCTACAGCGGCTCAATCCGGGGCGCACCTTGGATATTGGCTGCGGCATTGGCCGCAATCTGGCGCATCTCGGGAATGATGCCGTCGGCGTTGATCCCAATGAAACCTGTGTCGCCGCGGCCCGCGCCGCGGGGTTTTCAGCATTTACGCCGGCGGAATTGCCAGCCGATTTGTACGAGACCCTGTTATTTTCTCACGTGCTCGAGCACGTCGACGTTCCGGCCGGGCTGATATCAGCTTACCTGCCGTTCCTGCTGCCGCAGGGCCAGATAATCCTGATTACGCCGCAGGAGCGCGGCTATGCCTCCGATCCGACACATGTTCGTTTCCTGGACCTGGCGGCCTTGCGCGCCATCTGCGAAAGCCTCGGACTGTCGGTTTCCCGCGCCTTCTCCTTTCCCTTTCCCAGGTCCCTCGGGCGCGCGTTTAAGTACAATGAGTTCGTGCTGACGGCGGTTAAGCCGGATTGAACAGCAGTGCTTAACGCTGTCCGCCCACCCGGCGGAAGGCCACGTATCTCAGGAACAGAAAATTGAATGTCGTGGTCATCACAAGATTGGGCGCGAAGGCGACCGCCGGACTCAGGCGCCATTTGCCAATCAACAGCGCGTAACCTGCCATCGCCAGCATCAACTGCAGCACCGCACCGGTTATATAGAGCGCGAAATCCCGCCGGCGATTTTCCGCGCCTTCGATCTGGAATGTAAAGCGGCGGTTGGTAACAAAGCCGACGATCAGCGCGCTGGCCCATGCGAGCGCATTCGCAATCTCATAGTGGACACCTGCGTGAGTCAGGCCCACGAAGACCAGGAACGCGATCGACGTAGTAAGCGCGCCGGTAAGGCCAAACCGCATCAGTCGTTGCATTCTACCGGCCTGTTCCAGCCAACGCCCAGTGAGTCATTTTCCCGCCGATTGCTGCATCGAGTCGCGTCGATGATGGTGGTGCGCGTCCACGGGGTCCACAATAGGTTTGACTTTCGAACGGATTACCAACGCATCTCCCATGGAATGCAAAGTCTGACACTCACCGACTCGCCAGTCTTGCCGCTTGATCGGGGCGGGAAGCGACGGTCGTGGACCGTCTGTGATTGGGGTTGGACCGTGGGAGCTCCGCCCATGAATTTGGACGTTAGTCCGGTTGTGGCGTTTTCGGCGGGTCACTATGACGCCTGACGGTGCTACTCCGCGATTTGCCAATTCGCCCATCCTCGCTATGGCGATAATCGCCACCGGAGCGATCTCCTGCGTTGTTCTGAACGGGGCCGGGCACTTTTCCTACGACTCGGTGTTGCAACTCGCCGAGGGAATCAAGGGCGTCTACAGCGGCGCGCACCCGCCGGTTATGTCGTGGTTGCTGGGCCTTGCCGCCGCCGTCAGTCCTGCAGCTGGCATCTATGTCATCCTGCAAGTGGCGCTGATCGCCGGAGCCCTGATCGCGATGATCGCCCTGGGACGCGGTGGTGCCTGGCCGCTGGTTCTGATCGCCGCTATTGCAGTCAGCACCCCGCAACTGCTGATCTATCCTGCGATCGTCTGGAAGGATGTCTTGTTCGCCGGCACGCTGATCGCCGGCTTCACCTGCCTCGCCCACGCCGGAGTCAACTGGAACCGGTGGGCTTGGCGCTACGGTCTGCTCGCGGTCTCGGCACTGTTTCTCTCGGTTGCGGCGCTGACCCGCCAGAATGGCGCAATTGCCTTGCCGTTTGCGGCGGTCGCGGTTGGCTGGATGGCCGCAAGAAAGGGGAGCGAAAAGCGGCTTCGGACGCCTTTGTTGATTGCAATGGGGTTCCTGGTGGGGATGACCGCGGTCGTTGGCGCGGCTTCGCTCGCATTGGCGGAAAGGACCAACCCTGATCCATCCACAAGCGACCCTTGGAGCTCCTTGGCGACCTACGACATCGTCAACGCGCTGAGATTTGCGCCTCGAACGCCGCTGCCGCTACTGCACGCTCGCGCCCCCCTGCTGGAACAAGCTTTGAGGATGAGGGGCGTGGCGCTTTATTCGCCGGTGCGAGCCGATACGCTTGAGCCCATCTTCGAGGTAATGGATGAAGACGCCAAAGCTCCAGGGCTCATCAAGTCCCAGTGGGGCGAGCTTATGACGCATCACCCGCTGCTTTATCTGGAGGCGCGCGCCCGGTCCTTCGCCTGGGTCCTGTTCACTCCGGACCACGACAAGTGCGTGCTCGTCTACACGGGGATTGATGGCGCTTCCGAAGACATGTCGGCGGCTGGGCTCAAGTACCGCCGGACCGATCAGGACGAGACCATCGCCGACTATGCCTTCTTGTTCGCGCCCACACCTGTCTATTGGCACGCGGTCTATGCGGTGCTGGCTCTGATCCTGATGACCTGGCTGGTTCACCGTCGGCGCTCGGCCGACATCGCTGTTGCCGCGTTGT
>JANXTX010000260.1 GCA_025352165.1 Caulobacteraceae bacterium
TTTTCCGGTGGAACCGATACCGGTCACCGCGCCCTTCCCGCCGGCCAGATCCAGAAGTCCGCCGCCGCCCTGAACCGATCCGATCCAGGTCGAGCCGCTCTCCACCACCAGCACGTCCGTGGACGACTTGAACTGAACGGCCACGCCGCTGGTTCCCTGGATGCTTCCGAAGTTGGTCACCGTCGCCGCGCCTGTCGCGCCGGCGTAGACGCCGACCAGCCCGGAGATCAGCGCCGTGGTCGTGGCCTTGGCCCCGTTGGTCACGACGCCGCCCGACATGAGCACGATCGCGTCCGCCGCCGCGCCCGCGGCGCCGCCGTGATGACGTGAGCCAGAGGCGTTCCCGCCCGCCCCGCCGCCGCCGCCAAGGATCGCGCCCGTGTTCGATATCGTGGCTGCGGCCATGGCGAGGACGCCGACCCCGCCGGCCCCGCCCGCGCCGCCGTCTGTATAGCCTGACCCGCCTTTGCCACCAGCGCCGCCAGCGATCGTTCCGCCGGAATTGGTCAAGGTGGCGACGCCGGCCAAAGTCACGCCCGCGCCGCCGGCCCCGCCGGCCGAGCTGTCGTGATAGCCGGCCGTGGCGCCGCCGCCGACGCCGCCGGCCCCGCCGCTGATGGTCCCGCCCGTGTTGGTTACTGTCCCGTTTCCGGCCATGGCGACGCCGACGCCGCCCGCACCGCCGATGCCGGGGCTATCGTAGTAGGCCGCGCCTCCGGTCCCGCCGGCGCCGCCGGCGACGATTCCCGTGTTGGTCAGAATGCCGCCGCTGGCCAGATTGGCGCCGTTTCCGCCCCCTCCGCCGCCGCCGCCATAGTGATAGCCGAAACCGCCGCTCCCGCCCGCGCCGCCGCGTAGCGTCCCGCTGTTCGCCACCGTCCCGGTCGCCGCCACGGCGATCCCCAGCCCTCCCGCGCCCCCTGCTCCGCCATTTCCCTTGGCGCTGGAGTAACCGGCCGCGCCTGCGGCGCCGGCCACGACGCCCTTATCGAGGAGAGACCCGCCGACTACGCCGTTGATCGCCCAGGCGCCGCCCGCGTCCACCACATAGGCATAGCCGGCCGATCCCTTGAATTCCGAGCCAAGGCCGGTAACCGTCCCGTTCACGGCCGCCAGTTCGATCTGGCCGGAGCCGCCCTGCACGTTGCCGATCAGGGTCGTGGAGCCATTCAGAATCAGCCGGTCGGTGGTCGACCCGAACTGCACGGCGACGCCGCTGAGTCCCTCGATGGTGCCCTGCGCCATCACGGTCAGGCCTCCGGAGGCGTCGGCCCAGATGCCGACATTTCCGCCCATGATCAATGCCGAGGCCGAGCTATTGACGATCGTGCCCGCGCCATGAAACACGACGCCGTCGCCCTGCGCGCCCGCGTGGCCTGGGTATTTGCTCGCACCCCCCGCGCCGGGGCTCTGCGTCGCTATCGTGCCTGTGTTGCGCAGGGTCCCACCCGCTGCGAAAACGATGCCCGCACCGGCGGCGCCGCCATTCCCGCCGCCGTAGTTGAACAAGCCACCGCCGCCATTTGCGCCGGCGCCACCGGCGATAAGGCCATTGTTGGTGATCGCGCCGGAAATGTTGAGATAGATGCCGGCGCCACCGTCGCCACCGGCGCTACCGTCACTCTTGGAACCGATCCCACCGTTTCCCCCGGCGCCGCCAAGGATGCGCCCGGCATTGGTGAGGCCCGCGCTTGCAATATACCGCAAACCGACGCCTCCCGAACCTCCCCCGAACAACGGATATAGGCCGTTCGTCGGACTCGCGGCGCCCTGGCCGCCCTGTATGAGACCGGTGTTGGTCAGGGCCCCGGTCGCACCCGAAATCACGCCATCGCCCCCGGCGCCGCTCCGACCAGACGCCAGCTCTCCGTACCCACCCGTGCTGCCGGTCCCGCCAACGATGGTTCCGGAATTCGCCATCACAGCGCCCGCCCGAACGTCCACACCATCGCCTCCGCCTCCGCCATTGCCGGCGGCGGAGGCCAAAGAAAAGAAGGATGCGCCGAGACCGCCGCCGCCGCCACCGATGAAACCGGTGTTGTGCATCGCCGCGCCGGCAGACATGATAACGCCCGCGCCACCAGAGCCTCCCGATGCATAGTCGGCATAATACTGTCCGATGGCGCCATTGCCGCCGTAGCCGCCGACGATTGTGCCATAGTTGAGGATTGGCGACGCGCCTTCCAGATAAACGGCCGCTCCACCAGCGCCGCCGGCGCCGCCACTACCGCCGCGCAGATGGCCGAAATTGGCCACTGAACCGGGGAAGTTCACTGTCAGTCCGGCGCCGCCGGTTCCGCCTGTCTGGCCGTTCGCTCCAACAGCGCCCGCGGCGCCGGTGATCGCGCCAGAGCCCGAGACGACGAGTCCGCTATAGGCCGACGACAGCGTGTAGCCGCCTGTGATGGTTCCAGTGATGGTCTTGGTGGTCATCCCCACACTCCCAATTTGCGCCCCCTCCAGGGGGTCACGTCCGGTGCGTTTTTGATCGAGCGGTTTATTGCTGAGCCCTAGACCGTCCGCAGTCAGACAATCTGCCGAGAAAAGCCATAGTCAAGTGACGAGTGCAGGCGTCGCGGGATCATTGCCCCCCGCTTTTCCGCCACGTCGTGTGCGTTGGCCGAAAGGCGAGAAGGCAAGCGGCGAGGATCGATGTCGCCCTCAGCGCGGGACCGCGCACGCTTCCAGTGGGGTCATCGCCCGTCTCCTCGACCCGTCCACCTGCCCCGCGCCGGGCGCGTCGCCTTCGCCATAATGTTTGTTCGGCGCCTCGGTCATGACAAGTCGCCAAGCCGAACGCGCTTGGAAGGGCCCGGTCAGATCGAATGTGGCGCCCTGAGGAGCTGGATGGCGAGCGGGAGTATCGCTACGAGCCCGATCCAGTCACGCATGGCTTCCATCATATGCACAGCCCTATGGCGCATAGCGGTAGCGGTAGCGGAAGCCGTTCTTGCGCCGGGGTCGGCTCGCCACCCGCGGAGCGCGCTTGGGTTCACCGGCCGCGGGATCGTGCAATAAGCCGGACCGCGCCCTTGAGGCCAGGAGCGCCACCGCCGCGAATGTCGGTTGTCCGGCCGAAACCCAAAGGCAATCAACGACCATGAGCGGAATCTCGCAATGTCCGTTTCGGGGCACACGTCGGAGCTCATCTGTACGAGCTTAATTCCCACCCCCGCTCCCCCCGCCGAAAGGCGGGGCCCAGGTTTTTTTGTTTGTGTTCTTCTTTATGTTGCACTTTGCCTGGAAGCTGGAATTGATCGAGCGCTTCAACCCAATATGGCGGGATCTGATTGAGGATTTTAACGAACGAAAAAGCCTGGGTCCCCGCTTTCGCGGGGAAAAGCGAAGGGGGGAGCAATGGCAATAATCCATCTAATGCAGGCAATCAGATGGTCCGCTTCAAGGCGGTTAACGATCTCGGACATTCAGCCGTGACCTTTGACCTCGCCCGTCCCCGGTGACCCAATGAGATCGACCCGCTCTGCGTCGATCATCTTGTGGCGCGTCCCGCGCGCTCGCGTTGTCCGAGTTCCGATATTCGCCTTCAGGTGTTCAGCGGCGGCGTAGCCCGCGGTCGACGGGGCTGCTTCCTTCGTTATTCTCATCGCCGCGGCGGGCTTGACAAAATGAATATAATTGCAATATGTGATTTCCGCCGGGTTGTTGTATCGACGGCATCGCCGAAAATTTTCCGAGGGACCGGGCATCATGAAAAAATGCAATGAAAACAAAGGTGCAAATAGTAGGGCTGCTGCCCTTGGGTTACCAAATGTTGCCACGATGTTGCCATCCGGCTGCCCTTCCGCTGCCGACAGGTTGCCCGATGGTTGCCTGCAAGTTGCCGATCCGCTGCCCGGATGATGCCAAAGGCTGCCCGTCGGTTGCCCGGTTGTTGCCTTGCCCCCAACCACCGCCGGGCGCCGGCCGATTTGTCGGCTCCCTCAGTCCCGCAACAACTCGTTGATGCTCGTCTTCGATCGCGTCCGCGCGTCCACCGTCTTGACGATCACCGCGCAGGCGAGACTCGGCCCGACGCCGTGCGGATCGGGCATCGTGCCCGGCACGACCACCGAATACGGCGGCACATAGCCGCGATGCACCTCGCCGGTCTTGCGGTCTATGATGCGGGTCGAAGCGCTGATGAACACGCCCATCGAGAGCACCGCGCCCTCG